>NZ_JBALOP010000016.1:5789-73415 GCF_036962685.1 Bacillus sp. JJ1566
CCGTTTTACTCTTCATCGGCCATATGAAGGGCATTTCCCCAAGCCTCCAACACAGTTATGCCCTTCATCCAATTTATAAAAAAAGCCCTCAATCTCATGATTGAGAGCCTACATCTCTATATATCCGATGTCTTCAGAGTTTCTGAATTTTTCAGTGAGCGACTTTCTTTTTGTTTCCCAACCAGCCTCGCCACTTGCCAGCCAATCACCATATGAACTACACCCATAATCATAAATAATAAATAGTCCCCGATTGGGTCTGGAAGCAAGAGATCCACGATCAACCACATTCCCGCCGACGAAGCACCAATAAAAGCACCGAGCATTGATTTTTGAATACGGCTCATTTTGAACTCACCCCTTCAAGATTGTTACCATTCTTACATACATCATATGTGGGTGAATCGCTCGAAATAACTTGAATTTTGACAGAAGGTTGTCCGAAATGTCGCAGCGTTTCCATGATTCTACATTATTTTTTCATCCTAAAGTCGTAGATAAAGTTCAAGCTTTTTTACGAAGATGATTTTCCTTGTTGCCAGTAAGCTTAAGTCATAAATAACTTAAGGAGAGATTACAATGATGAAAAATAAAGTTGTCATGATTACTGGAGCATCTAAAGGGCTAGGAAAAGCTTTGTCATTAGCTTTTGCCAAGGAAGGAGCGACGCTTGCAATTTGCGCAAGAACGAAAGAAAGCCTCTTAAAGGTAAAACAAGAAGCCGAAAGCTTTGGGGCAACAGTTCTAGCAGTGACCGCTGATGTTTCTAAGTCTAGAGATGTGGAACGGTTTGTTGCATTAGCTGAGGAGGCATTCGGCAAGATTGATATTCTGATTAATAATGCCTCAATGTTGGGCCCTAGCCCAATTCCACTATTACTCGATTACCCCGAAGAGGATTTTATGGAGGTATTAAGGGTAAATGCATTATCACCATTTTCAGTAACAAGAAGAGTTGTTGTTGGAATGCTTCAGCGCAACCAAGGCTCAATTATCAATGTTACTTCAGAAGCCGGTCACATTGGTTATGCAGGCTGGGGAGCTTACGGAATTTCGAAGTTTGCAGTTGAAGGCCTCACCGAAACATGGGCGGATGAATTAAGCGAGACCGGTGTTCGAATCAATATGGTTGATCCAGGAGAAATGGACACAGAGATGCACCAATTGGCTGTTCCAAATTGTGATTACCCTTTAGCAAAACCTGAAGATGTGGTCGATATCTTTTTATACCTTGCTTCTGATCAGTCCAAAGGCATTAATGGTAAGCGGTTTTCAGCGCAAGCTCAGGAGGAGGTGTAGAAAATGATCGCAAAAGCTTTAGATTTTTACCTTCCAGAACAACTGAATGCTTCCCACCCTCCTGAAAAGCGTGGTATCAGAAGAGATCACGTCCGAATGATGGTGCTTGAGCGGACTTCCGGTAAAGTCCAGCATGACTGCTTCTTTCATTTGCCACAGTATCTTGAAAAAGGAGATCTAGTTATTCTAAATAATAGCCGTACCATCCCCGCTGTTTTACATGCCGAATGGCGTCGAAACAAGGTTCAATTTGCAGCAAAGACCGAAGTTCGACTGGCCAGACGTCGCGAGGAGGATTTATGGGAGGCACTCATTGTTGAAAATCATGTAAAAATTGGTGATACCTTTACTTTTTCACCTGAACTAACGGCAAAGGTAATGGGTGTCAAAATGAATTCACCATTAAAAATTTTGAAGTTTACTAAAAAAGGGTCTGAACTTCTTAATATCATATATAAACTTGGCGAGCCGGTTCGATATGAATATATTGATCAACCATGGGAATTAGACTATTACCAAACGGTTTTTGCCAGCCATCCTGGTTCGGTAGAAATGCCCTCAGCAGGACGGGCCTTCAGCTGGGAGCTACTATTTACTTTAATGCGAAACGGAATACAGGTTGATTTTATTCAACTTCATACTGGTCTAAGCTATTTGCTTGATGACAAGTGGCATCAAACACCTGAAGAAAACGAAGAAGAGTTTCATATTTCTGAGAAAACGATGCAAAGGATAATTGAGACAAAAGCTGCCGGAAAAAGAGTAATTGCGGTTGGAACGACTGTGGTTCGAGCTCTTGAGAGTGCAGGAAAGTTCGGTAACCTTTCGGGAGTAACAAATTTATACATTAATCACCAGTTTCCTTTACAAATAGCCGATGGGATTATTACTGGATTTCATGAACCAAAGGCAAGCCATCTCGATATGCTGTCTGCATTTATTTCTGAACAGCATCTTCTTCAGGCTTACGACCAAGCAATTGATGCTAAATATTTATGGCATGAATTTGGAGACATGAATTTGATCATCTGATTTGGAGGTGCGGCTATGAAGCTTCATCATTATGGTCTTGAAGTAAGTAATCTTGAGGATTCAGCCGACTTTTATAAAAACCATTTAGGCTTTCAGGAAGAACTACGTTTTGTATTCATGGAAGAAGAAATCGTGTTTTTGAACCTCGGCGGTTTTAGACTAGAGTTAATAGCTAGTCGAACATTCAATACCCATATCTGCTTTGAAGTAAGTAATCTTGATAAGATTATGACTAAGCTTACGGGTCTTCGAAAAGTCGAGGGCCCTTATCAACTCGATAATGGGTGGAAAACAGTCTTCTACGAAGGGCCAACCAAAGAAATACTTGAATTTTTGCAGACGATCTGAGTTCTACCAAAAATTTTGAAGTCTGAATATTATAAATGGGCTATAATGAAAGCAGAAAATATGGCTGGAGGGAATGTCATGCCCGGTCGTGATCGATATGAGGAAATCAGCATTTTAAAGGAAATTGCTGAACTATTGAATGAAGGTACAGACACCAATAACGTATTAGCAAGTGTTTTAAAAAAACTTCTCCAGGTTACGGCACTGCAAACTGGTTGGATTTTTTTAATCGATGAGCATGGTAAGCAGCATCTTATTGCTGACGAAGCACTCCCCCCTGCTTTAGCTAGTAATGAAAAGCGAAGAATGTGCAATGGCAATTGCTGGTGTGTAAATAAGTACAACAACCAACAGCTAAATAAAGCAACAAATATTATTGAGTGTAAAAGAATAGAAGAGGCCCTGAATGAGGCAGCTGGTGATACGTGTGGCTTGACCCATCACGCAACCGTCCCGCTCCGTGCTGGGGAGGAACGATTTGGGATTTTAAATGTGGGAGCCCCATATAAAACTCATTTCGAAAAAAATGAACTCGCCTTACTTGAAGCTGTTGCCTATCAAATCGGAACCGCGTTGAAGCGTATCAAACTAACTCAACGCGAACAAGAGACTGCACTTGTTGCTGAACGAAATCGCTTGGCACGTGATCTTCATGATTCGGTTAATCAACTCCTATTTTCCCTTAGTCTTACAGCAAGGGCTGGCGTAGAAATGACAGAAAGCAACGACGTCAAACAAACGTTCACCTATATACAAGACATGGCTCAGGATGCTCTTGGGGAAATGAGAGCCTTAATCTGGCAGCTGCGACCTGCGGGATTAGAAAACGGTCTAGTTAGTGCCTTACGAAGCTTTGCAGAAATGCTTGGTCTAAGAATCAACACCACTGTAACAGGCGCAGCCACTATTCCCGGTAAGGTAGAAGAGGCCCTGTGGCGCATTGGACAGGAAGCACTGGCAAATTGTAAAAAGCATTCCCAGTCCACGGAGGTCGTTTTACAATTTCAAGCTTCTGAAGATGAAGTGAAAATGACCATAAAGGATATGGGCTGCGGCTTTCACTATGAAGAAAACCTTGAAATACCGTCATTAGGATTACGAAACATGAAAAAACGGACTGAAAGCTTGAACGGGACCTTTCTTTTGCAAAGTAAACCGGGAAGTGGAACAGAAATAGAGATTCACATTCCGTTTTAGGGGGATTATGAAGTGAGTATAAAAATATTGGTAGTCGATGACCATCATGTCGTCAGACGAGGTCTTGTCTTTTTTCTCCGAACACAAAAAGACCTTGAAATTGTCGGGGAAGCAGCTAATGGAGTAGAAGCGATCGAATTGGCAAAATCCTTAAATCCGGATCTCATCTTAATGGACTTGATGATGCCAGAAATGGACGGCATCGAAGCAACAAGATTCATCAAAAAAGAACTACCTAAAATTAGAATTTTGATGCTTACTAGCTTTTCTGATCAAGACCATGTCATCCCCGCTCTTGAAGCAGGTGCTTCCGGTTACCAACTAAAGGATATTGAACCCGATGAACTTGTCACATCGATCAAAAAAGTAATGGGCGGGGAAAACCAGCTGCATCCAAAGGCAACTTCACATCTATTGGCCAGTTTATCGAATAATCGATACAAGGAGAAAAATGCAATCGAGGAATTAACGAATCGAGAGTTAGATGTGTTAAGGGAAATTGCCAAGGGTAAAAGTAACAAAGAAATCGCTAGTTCACTATTTATCACTGAAAAAACAGTCAAGACACATGTATCCAATCTACTGGGTAAGCTTGAATTATCTGACCGAACACAAGCAGCTCTTTATGCAGTAAAAAATAAATTAGTAGACTAAAAGCAGATGTGGGTACGATACTACATCCGCTTTTTAAGCCCTGTCCCTTAAGTAATAATCCCTTCCTCCAGATTCCGCCAAAGGTGATGGGCTTCTCTTGCAATATGAATCAGGAGGTGAAGTTGTAATAATCGCACATTTTTTACGATTAATTAAATAATATATTTCCATAAAAAGACCCCAACCAAGTGGTTGAGAGTCTTCAGTCATTATTATCATAATTTCTTCAAACGTGAGGTTTCCTTCAGCTCCTGGATCGTCCGTGCACCGATTCCAAACATTGCCATTCGAAGCTCCATTTCCCGGATCTCCATTGCTTCTAGAACAGCTCCCGCACTCTGGGTCGCTTCTTTTAGGATGGACCGCCCGAATCCAACTAGGTCAGCACCTAGTGCAATCGTCTTGGCACCGTCTAGACCCGTCATAATCCCCCCACTAGCAATCAATGGAGAGTCGCCAACTCCTTCACGAACTAGCCTGATTGATTCTGCCGTTGGAATGCCCCATTCGCTGAAAGCTTCAGCAGCAACCCGCCGGATTGGATCTTCCGCACGGAACTTTTCCACTTGGCTCCAAGAAGTACCTCCCGCCCCAGCGACATCAATAAATGCAACACCCACATCAGTTAGTTTTCGGGCTGTCTGTCCATCGATTCCCCATCCAACTTCCTTGACCCCAACTGGAACCTCCAGTGCGCTGCACAATTGTTCAATCTTCTTTAATAAGCCTTTAAAATTCGTATCTCCATTTTCTTGAATTACTTCCTGAATGCTGTTCAAATGAAGAACGAGCATATCCGCCTCCGTCATCTCGATTATTTTCCTGCATTCCTCAACACCGTACCCGTAATTAAACTGAACAGCACCCAAGTTTGCAATAATCGGAATGCTCGGTGCATACTTCCTCATCAAGAAGGAAGAAGAATGTCCGTCACTGTCGAGCAATGCACGGGTGGAACCAAGCGCGAGCGCCCAGCCCCTTTCTTCGGCAGCAATAGCCAAATTTCGGTTAATTGTCTCAGCAAGGGCTGTCCCACCCGTCATGGAACTGATGAGAAACGGTGTTTTGCATTCAAAGCCTAGGAAGGTGGCTTTAGTAGAAATTTCATCAAAATCAATTTCCGGGAGCGCATTATGGATGAACGCAAACGACTCCAATCCTGTCGAGATTGACTCCCCCGTAACCTTTTCGTTCAACGTAATTTGAATATGTTGAGATTTTCTTTGCTCGATTGAGTTGGACATCCCCAACACCGCCTTTTTATCAAAATTCTTAAAGGACGGCAGATCCTGCATCTTCAAATCCTATATAAAAGAATTAGTTAGTTTGCACTTCTTCCACCGTTTGTTCTACTTCTGCTCGGGTTATCTTTTCCCGTCCCTCTTTCATAGCCTTTAATGTTTTATGGGCAAGGGCAAGCGGCAGACGACAGAATAAGATAATGTTTCTCTTTTTGAGAGACTTCATATACTCATCTGCTTTTGTAAGATTTTCTTCCGCATATTTGAAGAGATCTTCCCGATTCCAGCCATCAGGTACAAAGCTTACACCACGTTCATCCAAGTCTTCCTTCTCGTTGCGCAAAATGTTCACGGCTTGAAGCCCACGCCCATAACCGATCGCAAGTTCCCGCTCTGTTTTTTCATTGCCATAGAGTTCCCATAGGTCCGAAAGCATAACCCCAACAAGTCCAGCAACGTAATATGTATAGTCGTCCAAATCTTCACGCGTTTGGATTTCCCAATTGGCTTTTGACCATTTTGCCATTCCAATTGCCATTTCATTAGCGGCGTTCATGACGATTGGCAAGGCATCCTTTGGACAGGCCTGCAGCCACTCTTCTAAACGAAGTGTAACTTCGGGCAGTTGGTCTTTTATAGAACCCAGTATATATAAATATTTTTCGTTATCAAATGGCTGTTTAAATAAATCGCCTACTTGCATTAAGATTGTGTGTTTTACCTCATTGTCCAACTCTTCATGATCTTCAATTTCATCAATTGCCCGAAATACTAAATAAGCAGATGCAACTGAATATTTTAATTCCTTTTGCAAAAAAGTAATCGGTATATAAAAAGTACGACTCGTCTCTTTTAAAATTCGAATTGCATCTTTAGGAAAACCACTCATTTATACCTTGCCTCCAATTCAAAACTGTCTATACCCATCGTAACCCAATTAGATACATAATTCACACAAAAATAGCGGATTAACAATAATTACATTTTTTTAGTCATCTCTACTATTTTATAATTAGTTTGAATTCTATACAAATTTCATGTTTGAAAAAGTGACTGGTAAATAAAGAGAGTTTATAAGGACACGTATCCTAAAATAAATTGCCCATTTGGTATAATGACCAAATGGGCGTATGGATTTTAACGTTTTAAAAACCTTTTATATGCTTCTTATCAGAAATGGTCACGATACATTGATGACATTACTTAATCTTGCAGAGCATCTTTTAATAACTCAATTGCACTTTCTTCTGTAGGATCATTTGTGCCAAGTTCACCGCGGAAAGCTTTCGAGAGAATTGATTGCGTCATTGATTCAATATCTTCTTCTATATCAAGTAAGTCATTTGAGGCTCTTTCTTTTTCTAACAATGTTTCTATTTTCTTTTGTATTTCAATACCCTCTTCTAAGGGCGGGAGCGGAAAGTAAATAGATTCTACAGCCGTTGAACCTACGTTACCTTGATTAACTCCTCCAGTCTCAAAGCTAAAAAACATATCTCGGAATGTATTTGACTGAAGATAATAGTAAAAATAATCACTTAGTTCATATGGTTTTAATGCAAGTATTCTTTGGTTTAGTAATAATTTTCTATCCTGATTTTGTACTTTAATTGCATAACCGTAATCCCTCTTATACTTTGTCCCGGTTAAGGTTAGAAGGATCTCCCCAGGTTCAACTGAATACCTGCTAACTATTTCTTGATCATATGTCTTTGGTAAGAACACCGGGTTTCTGCCCAAATCAAGTTTATTTTTATATAGATTTCCCATTCTAATTAACTGATAACCTTCATCAACAAAGTCGTTGCTTTTAAATGCATAACCTGATTTGAAAGTTGCTATATCTCTTAACCGAATCCATTTCCATCCATCAGGTAATTTATACGGAATTGCATTTTTTTCATCATTCTTATTACTTCTTATTTGTATACTACCTTCTTTTTTATTAAGCTTTCTAATCAAAAAATTTACGTCAGTACTTTTGTTATCCTCCCGCCACTTCGCAGTCAACTCCCCGCAAAAAGCCTTATTCAAAATGGATGCTCGACGAAGTTCAAACATTTCCTTTGCATTATCAATCAACTGCTTTGCTTCATCTATTTTATTTAAAAGACGTTCGACTTTGTTGGCAATTCTAATTTGTTCCTTATACGGAGGTAATGGCATTTTAAAATAAGATAAATCTTTTTTATTAAATCCAGATTGTGCAGAACGAGATAATCCCATTAGTGGTATTTGAAAGTGTCCCGATTTTAATAACCAGAATAAATACTTTGGATAAATTTTTCCATTTGGAAATACTACCTTTGCTAATGCAACATTATAAGCACCACTTAAACCTGTAAGTATTTTACCTATTGAAGCCCCGTACCTTGCTATAAGGATATCTTCTTCTTCTATTTTTCTAAGTTTAGGCGTATCAGGAATAAACGTCATATACTTATCAGAAGCAAAATCCCTAATTTGAACTAATCTTACATATCCTTCCTGTTCTTCATCAATAAATTCACTTTTTGGTGGCTGAGTGCCCCCTTGTACATCAAGAATTGATGTAAAATTAAAGTAAACCCAATTCCTTGGTACTTCATAAGGATGCTCTTCCTCAGGAACTAATGCTTCTTCTAACAGTTCTTCTACTGGCATTTTCTTTACTTTCTTACTCATTACTACCCACCTCGACTGGATCAGCAGTAACCTTAAAACCTTCAACCTCACGTAACTCTGTAACAACCTCATTCAACAATCCAATTGCATGCTCTAACTTAGCTATCGCTTCTTCTGCTGAATCAATCGGGTCTGGTAGGTTTTCATAAACTGATAAAGACTCGTCAGCTATCAGTCCAACATCCAAGCTATTATCTTTTTTCCGGATCTCTTCACGTGTAAATACGTTAAACCGATCATCTTTTACACTCTCTCTGTCTTCTGCATCATATGCTAATACAAAAGCTTCAAAGTGTTTTTCTGTTAATGGCGTCCGCTTACCAAAACTCGGCATATTTGTACGTAAATCATAAACCCATACATCCTTTGTATTATCTTTGTCCGTAGTACCACGAGTAAAGAACAATACATTTGTTTTCACACCTTGAGCATAGAAGATCCCTGTTGGTAAGCGTAAGATTGTATGCAGATTACACTTGTCCATCAAGTCTTCACGAATTTTCTCACCAATTCCACTTTCAAAAAGAACATTATCTGGCAATACAACTGCTGCTCTTGCTTTTCCATCTGGTTTAAGCGCTCGATAAATATGCTGTAAGAAATTTAATTGTTTATTCGTTGTTGTATATGTTAAATCATCACGAGTTGGTCGTTCCCCGCCCTGCTTTGTTCCAAACGGTGGATTGGTAAGGATGACATCATAATTTTTCAGATCTTTCCCTAAGTCAGATAGCGTATCACCTAAAATTATTTCACCCTGAATATCGTGTAACATGGCATTCATTAATGCAAGGCGATGGGTATCCCTAACTAGTTCCACCCCAGAAAAAGCCTTGTACTTTTGAAACTCCGATTCTTTTTCTCCAAGATCAAAATAGTCATCAGTCTGTTCACGAACATGACGATCAGCAGCAATCATAAAGCCAAACGTTCCAGCGGCAGGGTCATTACATCTTTCACCTGGTTGTGGTTTCACAAGTTTCACGATCACATCAATCAACACACGAGGGGTAAAATATTGCCCAGCTCCCGACTTCGTTTCACTCGCGTTCTTTTCGAGTAAGCCTTCGTATAAATCACCCAAACCCTCTTCTTTGGCACTGTACCAATCTAGCTCGTCAATCGAGCGAACAATTTTCTCGAGGTTTTTAGGCTCATCAATATTGGTTCCAGCATTTGTATAGATTTGTTTTAAAATATCATTTCTTTCATTTCCAAGATCAATTAAGAGTTTTTGATAATGTGTTTTTAATTCAAGCCCGTGAAGCGCCGTTAATGAATCCCAGCGATATTCTTCTGGAATGGCTCCCTCATTTTCCGTTTCCTTCATCATTTTTAAAAATAATAGGTACGTTAACTCGGTAACATACTGATGATACGTAATTCCATCATCACGTAAAACATTACATAAATTCCATAACTTCTGTACAATATCTTGGTTGCCCATGTTTTAAGCTTGCTCCTTTTGATCATTATCATATAATGCATAGTTGATTCTACTCACAATTTCGTCGAGTTGTCCACCAAAGATCTTATTCAACTGTTTATATCCACCACGACTTTTGAAAGGTTCTACATTAAAGGCCTTCTCTGGATCCGGATCTAAAACAGATTCTTTTAATAATTGTTTTTCGATTCGCTCTAACCAGGACTTTTGAGGTTTTTCCCATACTTTCATAGCATAGATTTTTTTCATGGCTTTTTTAATCCTCTCTTCATGGTCGATTAGTGGATCACCAAGAGCCTGCTGGCGAATAAAACTGATAATATCCGCTGCTATATCTTCATTTTTTGCATCACGCCATGCGGTTTGCAGCCCTTTTTCTGTAAATCCCTTTTGGTCAAGAGCAATTCTTAACTCCCTTAATTGATTTCGTGTAAGCTCTCTTGGGCGTGTGCACACAACCTTAAGAGCAGGAATTAAGTTCATATTTTCCTTGATAAACTGATTAAAGCTTTGCAAATAATCTTCAGGTTTCTCTGCACTTCCATATCCACGAGTCACTTCTTTTATTTGGTCCTCATGTGTGGAAATATATTGCAGTACCGGTCTCCCTCTATTTTCATCCAAATATTGAAGGATATTTTGATTCGAGGTAAGCTTTTCAACTACCTCCTTTGAATCGGCATTTTTTATCCAATTAACAAACTCATTGATGTTTTTTCCACCAGATAAGACTTTAAAATCTTCGTGGTCCTTCTCCATCCAGCGCTGTTTCTTTCTTTGTACTTTTGCAATTAGCTCTTCCTTATGTTGTGCTTGTTGGCCTTTATCTTGTATCTGTTTCAATTCCTCAACCAATTGCTGAATGGTTACTTTCGGGCTTTTAACAACAGGCTTCATCGTAGTATAAGGCTTCAGTGATTCATAAATCCCAACTGCATCAAAAATCGAAAAGTGGTCCTTTCCAATTTCATCATATCTTCTTGTAGCCCGTCCCAACATTTGCTCATATAAAATTCGGGACCGTACTCTCCTTAAAAAAACTAAGTTTATGATGGCTGGCACATCTATACCAGTTGTTAGTAAGTCCACAGTCACAACAATATTAGGTAGCCGTTCATTTTTAAAAAGCTTGATGGACTGGGATGGATCTTTAATAGAGCCTGTTATTTTCATAACAGCATTATCATCAATAGGACCGTGTATTTCTTCTAACTCCTCTTTAAATATCCTCACGACCATATCAGCATGGTCATCAGTAGCAGCAAAAATAAGGGTTTTTCCTAAACTTGTTGGGTCAATGTATTTTGCAAGTTCTGCAAGTATTACTCGGTTAAATGGTTCAGTGATCACCGTTTTATTAAAGTTAGCTACATCAATGTCCACTTCATCTTCGAGTATCTCTTTTTCAATTTCACCTGTACGTGTATTGAACACATCAACCGTGTCTCCTGCTGACCAACGAATCCCAGTTTCCTTTAATACCGTTTCAAATTGATAAGGTGGTTCATGGTCAATGAGATAGCCATCCACAACCGCCTCGCGATAAGAATAAGTAAATACAGGATTCCCAAATATTTCAACTGTGTGTAACGCAGGTGTTGCTGTTAACCCAATCTTTGTAGCATCAAAATAATCTAGCACTTGTCGATATTTACTAACATAATCTTGATGATCCCTGAATAGTTCTTCTACCTCAGACATTTCTTTGTCCAGTGTATAGCCTCGGTGGGCTTCATCAACGATGATACAATCATATTGGTCAATCGTCGGCTTATTTTCGTCATTTTCCGAGTAGAATAACCTTTTTAGCATTCCTTGTACGGTAGCGATTTGCACCTTAGTTTCCGGGTTGGGTTTGACATCGTTTAAAGATTGAAGTTCAAAAATTTCCGTAAATGAATGATAGTTCTCTAGTTTCGAGTCTTTAAATGACGCTTCTGCCTGTTCACCAAGCGCAGTTCTATCTACCATAAATAAAACCCGCTTAAAGCGACTATGTTTTATTAAACGGTATATGAGTCCTATTGCCATTCTAGTTTTCCCTGTTCCAGTAGCCATAGCAAGTAAGATTTCACGTTGCTCATTTTCAACGGCATGTTCAACTGCATTAATTGCATCCTGCTGATAAGGCCTTAAGTTTAAATAGTCCAAAGCCTCATCATGTAGTTTTTTATTAGCTTGATCTATGTCTTGTTTTAATAACTCTTTTAAGCCTTGTGGAGAGTACCAACCCTTAAGTGAACGGGGATGATTGGTTGCTTTTCTAGCATCTAAGAACCAGATCCCAGATTTCTCTTCGAACTGTTTAAAGTAGGGACGGCCATTTGTAGCAAATAAAAAAGGAACAAAATAGTCACCATATGGCTCAAGGACAATTTCATCCCCCTTCTTCTCAACTAAACGAGCATAGTTTTTTGCCTGTTCAATATCAGAAGGGATATTCTTACTCTGCCTTTTCGCTTCAATAATCCCTACAAATTTTAAGCCTAAAAATAGGGCATAATCGGCAACCCCCGTCTTTAATGGCCATTCCGCAATCGCTAAGTTCTTCCCCTTTTCAGGTCTAACCCCTTTTCCATATCTTAGTTCTTCCGTATCTACTTCCCAACCTGCATCACGCAATTGTTTATCGATAAGAAGGCGTGTTTCTTGTTCTGTTAGGTTTAGTTGACTTCCAAACGTTCGGGCATCTTTCTTTCGTTTCAACTTCTCTTGATCAGGTACAGATAATTGCTCTTGGCGAAGCTTTAGTAGCTCCTGTTCAAGCTTAGCCATTTTCTCTTCGTATGTGGCCGATAATTTTTGTAACTCTTTTTCATCTATTATGTTAACTGGTGTTGGTTCCTGATACGTTGGTTCTTTAAATTCCCAATCTCCGTAAACTTGCATAAACCAAACTGCCAGTCGAAATCCCATATGTAATAATGCCTGAGCTTCCTTTTGAGTGCCATACCCCTCATGCATGGCTTTGTTACCGATTTTTCTAATTGTATCAAGAATATCTTCTAATTCTTGCGTAATCAAATCCTCTCGCCTCAAAGCATTGATCCGATCTGTTTGTTTTGTATCATACGTTTCCTTTATTTCTTCATAAGCGAGTACATATTTGGTTAACGTCTCAGCAAAAACGCGAAGCTTCATCAAGGTTGTGTTTGGATCTATAAAGACGTTTCTTTCTGCTGTCTCACCTAAATTGGCAAGTATATCCCATTTTTCAAAAAGAAAGCGGAAATTACTATTATACATGTGATAACACCCCCTGTTAAATCCTTTTACCATCATTATACCTAATTACAGAAATTAGAGAAAATATGATTGTTTTTGAGACCTGCTGTTAACCTATTTGAATAAATCTCTTAAACTTCACAGCATAATAATTAGAAAATGCAAATATATCTCAGTCTTTTTTCACGAAACCACAAGTAAGTTTTCATAGCTAAAACAGGTTTGATAAATAAGCAGAAAAATTCCCCTCAACAAGGAAAGATCACTGAAAACAGCTTAAATAGACCGAGAAATTAGTCGAAAAACCTCCCCTTATTTTTCCCCAAACTAGCTCCAATCTGTATTTAAAAGGAAAAACTCCGATAATTTTATTTTTACTGGTTACCCGATAAACATCTGTGGTCAAAATATGTTCAAAAGCAATATTTATGTATAAAAAAGACTCCCAACCAAAATTGGTTGAGAGCCTTTGTAACGCCAAAAATTAACGTTTTGAGAACTGAGGTGCACGACGAGCGCCTTTAAGACCGTATTTTTTACGTTCTTTCATACGAGCGTCACGAGTTAATAGTCCAGCTGATTTTAAAGCTGGGCGGAATTCAGGATCAGCTTGAAGTAACGCACGAGCGATACCGTGGCGGATAGCGCCAGCTTGCCCTGTATAACCACCACCATTTACATTTACAAGAATGTCATAACGTCCTACTGTTTCAGTAGCAACTAGTGGTTGTTTTACAACTTCTCTTAAAGCTTCGAATGGAATATAGTCTGCAATGTCACGACCGTTGATTACAATGCGTCCGTCGCCTGGAACTAAACGTACACGTGCAACAGAGCTTTTACGACGACCAGTGCCATAATATTGTACCTGTGCCAAATTAATACCCTCCTTAATAATTAACCGCGAAGTTCGTAAACTTCAGGTTGTTGTGCTTGATGTGGATGTTCGCTTCCAGCATAAACGTGCAATTTTTTAAACATTTGACGACCAAGTGAACCTTTTGGAAGCATACCTTTAATTGCAAGTTCAAGCATTCTTGTTGGGAAGTTTGTACGCATTTCTAAAGCAGTTCTTGATTTTAATCCGCCTGGGAATTGGCTGTGACGGTAGTAAATTTTATCATGTAATTTATTACCTGTTAATTCGATCTTTTCAGCATTGATAATGATTACATTATCACCAGTGTCAACATGGGGTGTAAAAGTTGGTTTGTGTTTTCCACGAAGTAATGTTGCAACTTCTGTTGATAAACGACCTAAAGTTTTGCCTTCAGCATCTACAACATACCATTTGCGCTCTATATTATTAGCATTAGCCATAAATGTTGTACGCATGAGTTTCCCTCCTAATTTCAATAACGATTCATATTGTATTTAATCACGATTAAAGTTCCGGGGCTTTAACGTGGGGTTTAAATATCATACCTAAAATATAATATAACTTTCAGGGTGTAATGTCAAGAAAATGTTACACCAGGATTAGTTGTTATAGCGATATTTTGGTTTCTAATTCCTTCCATTCCTCATAAAATACCTGCCATAGGTATAAACCCTGGCCAGGAGCAGTCTTTCCAGCGAGCGATCGGTCTTTCGCAGACAAAATAGACGGTATCCTTCTTGCTTCTTTTTGACCACTTCCAACCTCAAGTAAAGTCCCTACTATTATTCTTACCATATTATACAAAAAACCATTGCCAATAAACGAAAAAACGAGTTCATCCTCATATTTCTCTATTTTAATCTGGAAGATGGTACGAACCTTATCCTGCACTTCTGTCTTAGATGTACAAAAGCTCGTAAAGTCATGTGTACCCACCAAAAGACCTGCAGCTTCTTCCATCGCATGAAGATCAAGTGGATATGGATAATGATAAGTAAAATGACGCTTAAAAACGCAAGGATCTTCATTAACCAACAATCGATACCGGTATTCCTTCGCTTTTACATCAAATCGCGCATGAAAGCCTAGCTCAACCATTTCCACTGAACGAACTCGAATGTCGCCAGGAAGCATTGAATTCAAGGCTCTCTTCCATCCTTCGACAGGAATCGATAAAGGTGAATCAAAGTGAATAACCTGTCCAAGAGCATGAACAGTTGCATCAGTTCGACCCGATGCGAAAATTTTAATTTCATCACCTTTATGCATTTTCTGTAAAGCATGTTCGAATTCCGATTGAACTGTTCGTTTATTCGGTTGTACCTGGTACCCAGAAAACTGGGTCCCATCATACGAAATGATGCATTTGTACCGACTCATCTTTTCCCTCATTATCCACGTAATAAAAATAGTACTGCTGCTGTTGCAAATAGTAGCACAAGCATTAGTGTATCAAGGCCACGCCACTGTAATAAACGCAGCTTGGTTCGTCCTTCTCCACCGCGATAGCCCCTTGCCTCCATCGCAATTGCGAGTTCCTCTGCTCGCTTAAACGAACTAATAAACAAAGGAATTAATAAAGGAACAACCGCCTTCATGCGATCCTTGATCGGTCCGCTTGTAAATTCAACACCTCGTGCAGCCTGTGCCTTCATAATTTTTTCTGTTTCTTGCATTAGTGTCGGAATAAATCGAAGTGAAATCGACATCATGAGTGCAAGTTCATGTGTGGGTAGACCGACTTTTTTAAACGGTGCTAATAAACTTTCCATACCATCAGTAATCTCAATAGGTGTACTTGTTAATGTTAATATTGTAGTCATAATAATTAAATATAATAGCCGTAAGGAGATAAAAATCCCTTGTTTCACGCCACCCTCATAAATTTGTAGCCAGCCAAAATCGACTAAGAGATCTCCTTCTTTTGTTAAAAAGATATGAAGAATGAATGTAAAAAGGACGACCCATAAAATCGGTTTTAATCCAGAAAGAATGTAGCGCAAGGGAACCTTTGTTAACAAAATAATCGTTAATGTGTAAATTCCTAATAATGCATAGGTAAGAACTGAATTTGCGATAAAGACAATAAAGACATAAAAGAAAATTAATAATAGCTTTGCTCTTGGGTCCATTCTATGAAGTGGAGAGTTACCAGGTATATAGCGACCTATAATGATGTTCATTGACGGGCCTCCTCACCTTTAAAGGCTTTCCCAACATAACGGACAATTTCATCTACTGATAAGCTTGCCGTACGCGGAATCTCGATCCCTAATTTATCTTCAAGCAGACCTTTGAGTCTTACAGCTTCTGGAACGTCCAAGCCTAAATGTAGAACCTTTTCAGGGTTTGAGAAAATCTCAACTGGGCTACCTTGAAATTTTATGGTTCCTTTTTCCATCACAAGGATTTGGTCTGCATAACGGGAAGCATCCTCCATGCTATGAGTGACAAGGACTGTTGTAAGGCCACGTTCTTTATGAAGTTTATTAAACATCTCCATTATTTCAAAACGCCCCCGAGGATCTAGTCCAGCAGTCGGCTCATCCAGGACTAATACTTGTGGGTTCATCGCCAGAATCCCGGCAATCGCAACCCGTCTCATTTGACCACCGCTTAGATCAAAAGGAGATTTCATTAAATATTCCTGAGTCAAGCCCACCATTTTGATTGTCTGTTTTGCTCTTTCCTTTGCCTCCTCCAATGGCACACCAAAATTTAAGGGACCAAAACAAATATCCTTCTCAACGGTTTCTTCAAACAATTGATGTTCAGGGAATTGAAAGACTACCCCGACATGCTTTCGAAGCGGCTTAAGATTCTTTTCCTTTTGCTTTGAAGTGATTTTACGGTCACCAATCGTGATTGAGCCTGAAGTAGGCTGGAGAAGGCCATTTAAATGTTGCAAAATAGTCGACTTGCCGGAACCAGTATGGCCAATGATAGCGGTGTATGAACCAGATTTTATATCCGCATTTACATCATATAAAGCGAGTCTTTCAAAAGGTGAACGAATCTGGTAACGATGCTCTAGTTTTTCGATTGTAATGTCCATAACTCATTCACCAAGCTTTCTTCTGTTATATGATTCTTAGAGAGAGGAACGCCGATTTCTCGTAGTTTTTTAGATACCTTTACTGAAAAAGGTAAATCCAATCCAATATCTACAAGCTTATCATCTAAAGCAAAGATTTCCTCAGGCTTCCCTTCCGCAAATAATTGTCCCTGGTTCATGACAATGATTCGGTCTGCCCTTGCTGCTTCCTCTAAATCATGGGTAATTGACATAACTGTGATGTGACTTTCATTTTTGATTTCTCTAATTGTATCTAAAACCTCTGTACGCCCAATAGGATCTAGCATCGAGGTTGCTTCATCTAAGATGATTAAATCTGGCTGGACGGCAAGAACGCCAGCAATGGCCACCCTTTGCTTTTGGCCACCTGAGAGTTGATGTGGTTCATGTTCAAGAAACTCTCGCATATTGACCATATCAATTACTCTTTCAATACGAGACACCATTGTTTCGCGAGGAATTCCGTTGTTTTCCATTCCAAAGGCAATATCATCCTTTACAGTGGTTCCAACAAATTGGTTATCTGGGTTCTGAAACACCATGCCAATTTTCCTTCGAATATCCCAAATAGATTCTTCATTTAGCTGTACACCTTCAACGGTTACAGTTCCTGTTTGTGGTAACAATAAACCGTTAAGAATTCGAGCCAATGTAGATTTCCCAGAGCCATTATGACCGACAATCGCAAGCCATTCTCCCTTTTGAACAGAGAATGATAGATTCTCCAATGCGAATCTTGTGTTTTCTGGATATTTATAGCTTATCTGATCAACGACCAAAAGGTTTTCACTCATTCTTATCCCCCACTAAAATCAAATGCGCCTTGGCTCATTTGTGCCAGTGCTCAAAAAATTATTTCCATAGAAATAAAACTTTTCTCGTCTCAACTTACTACCTTCCAAATTATTCGTTTCTTCCTAATCTGTCAAGGGAATAAGAACGCGTTATTCCAATATTTCAGGAGAAGTATGATTATATTGTGTGCATTCTATAAGGAGAGTAAATTACTATTCGTAGATAATTGTATCTTTTTTGAAAAATAATGAATATAAAATAAAAAGGGCTTAGACCAGTTTATTAAACTGTCCCGCCCCTATAATGTAAAGAATTAAACTAGTTCAATGATAACCATTGGTGCACCGTCACCACGACGAGGTCCAAGTTTCATGATACGAGTGTATCCACCTTGACGCTCTTCATAACGAGTTGCGATGTCACTGAATAATTTTTGTAGTGCATCTTCACCAGTCTCTTCGTTTGCTACTTCGTTACGGATGTAAGCTGCAGCTTGACGACGAGCGTGAAGATCACCACGCTTACCTAATGTAATCATTTTTTCTACAACTGATTTTAATTCCTTCGCACGAGCTTCAGTTGTTTCGATGCGCTCGTTGATGATTAAGTCAGTAGTAAGGTCACGTAATAACGCCTTACGTTGCGCGCTTGTACGTCCTAATTTTTGGTATGACATGAGGTATTCCCTCCTTTGTTGAATTAGTATGAATTTGCATCACTCAAAATGAGTCAGTCATCTTTACGTAAGCCTAAACCAAGCTCTTCTAGTTTAGCCTTAACTTCTTCTAAAGATTTACGACCAAGGTTTCGTACCTTCATCATATCTTCTTCAGTTTTATGAGCAAGCTCTTGAACCGTATTGATTCCTGCTCTCTTTAAGCAGTTATATGAACGAACAGAGAGATCCAATTCTTCAATTGTCATCTCGAGGACTTTCTCTTTTTGATCCTCTTCTTTTTCCACCATAATTTCTGCGTTTTGAGCTTCATCCGTTAATCCTACGAAAATATTTAAATGTTCTGTTAGGATTTTCGCACCTAGTGCAATTGCTTCTTTCGGACCAGTACTGCCGTCAGTCCAAACATCAAAAGTCAGTTTGTCAAAGTTCGCGACCTGTCCAACACGTGTATTTTCCACTTGGTAATTAACACGTGAAACCGGAGTATAGATTGAATCAATCGGGATTACACCGATTGGTCGATCTTCACGCTTGTTTGCATCAGCTGGAGTATATCCTCGTCCACGCTTCGCAGTAAATCTCACACGAAAATGTGCATCCTTAGCAAGAGTTGCAATGTGCAGATCTGGGTTTAAGATTTCAACATCACTGTCATGTGTGATGTCAGAAGCTTTTACCGGACCTTCACCTTGAACATCAATCTCAAGAGTCTTCTCTTCATCAGAGTAGATTTTAAGAGCTAATTTCTTCACATTTAAGATAATAGATGTTACATCTTCGACGACGCCTTCGATTGTTGAGAACTCATGAAGCACCCCATCTATTTGGATAGACGTTACAGCGGCACCAGGAAGAGAAGAAAGTAGGATACGACGTAAGGAGTTACCCAAAGTTGTTCCATATCCACGCTCAAGTGGCTCGACGACGAATTTACCGTATTTGGCATCTTCGCTGATTTCAACCGTTTCGATTTTTGGTTTTTCAATTTCGATCATTTATAAACCCTCCTTCAAAACGTCGAAACCTCGGCTAGACTATGATCAGAAACGTCTAACCGAAATTCCCAATAGTTAAGTTCCCTATCTGTGCACAACAACAACTCGATTCATTCTGTAAAGAACTTATAAACAAAACATGGCGATTCGTGAATCTACCTCACTCACGCCTTTGTTACACTTATAAGAATAAAAAAGTTTATCAAAACCCATTAATCCATTATAGCCATGGATAAAAAATCTTATACAGAAAAAGATCAAATACGTCTTATCGTATTATTTGATGCTAATGTTACACACGACGACGTTTTGGCGGGCGACATCCGTTATGTGGTACTGGAGTAACATCTTTAATAGCTGTAACTTCAAGACCAGCAGCTTGAAGAGCACGAATTGCAGCTTCACGTCCTGCGCCAGGGCCTTTTACAGTTACTTCAAGAGTTCTCATACCATGCTCCATTGAAACTTTAGCAGCAGTTTCAGCAGCCATTTGTGCAGCGAATGGAGTAGATTTACGTGAACCTTTGAAACCAAGAGCACCGGCACTTGACCAAGAGATTGCATTTCCGTGTGCATCTGTAATTGTTACGATCGTATTGTTGAATGTTGAACGGATGTGTGCAACACCAGTTTCAATATTCTTTTTTACACGACGTTTACGAGTATTCGTTTTACGTGCCATTTATCCATTACCTCCCTTACTATTTCTTCTTGTTTGCTACAGTACGACGAGGTCCTTTACGTGTACGAGCGTTATTTTTAGTATTTTGACCTCTTACAGGTAATCCACGACGATGACGTAGACCACGGTAAGAACCGATTTCGATTAAACGTTTGATATTAAGTGAAACTTCACGACGAAGGTCACCTTCTACTTTGTAACGGTCAACGATATCACGAATCTTGTTTAATTCGTCTTCTGTAAGATCACGAACTCGTGTATCTTCAGAAACACCAGCTTCTGCTAGGATTTTCTGTGCAGTTGGACGTCCGATTCCAAAAATATATGTTAAAGATATAACCACACGCTTTTCGCGTGGAACATCAACACCAGCAATACGTGCCATTTAGACGTACACCTCCTTATAATTTAGCCTTGTTTTTGTTTATGTTTTGGGTTTTCACAAATTACCATTACTTTACCTTTTCTACGAATAACTTTGCACTTTTCGCAGATAGGTTTTACTGATGGTCTAACTTTCATTTTTCAAACCTCCTTGATAGTTCGGAGCGCATTTATTTAAAACGGTACGTAATCCTACCGCGAGTCAAGTCATAAGGTGATAATTCAACCGTAACCTTGTCTCCAGGTAAAATACGAATAAAGTGCATGCGAATTTTACCAGAAACATGGGCCAAAACAGTATGACCATTCTCTAATTCAACTTTAAACATTGCATTAGGTAATGTCTCTGCAACAGTACCTTCAACTTCAATTACATCGTCTTTCGCCATTGGAATGTTCTCCCTTCTTCAAATCAGTAACTTGCTCATTGACAAACTTTGACGCGCACAAACATTCCTCTACGTTTGCCATCGACCAGTTTTCTTAATACTGCTCTGAACTTCCGGAGATACGTAATCAAAAATTAGATGAATGTTATTCTCATGAATAGGGTTTGTGCCTTACAATTTTGTTAAGATCTCATACCCTGTTTCTGTAATAGCAATCGTATGTTCAAAATGCGCACACGTTTTGCCATCGACTGTTACAACAGTCCAGTTATCTGCTAACGTCTTAACGTATCGACTACCTGCATTTACCATCGGTTCAACGGCAAGTACCATTCCTGGTTTTAAACGTGGTCCTTTATTAGGAGGACCGTAATGTGGAATTTGTGGTTCCTCATGTAAATCTTTGCCTACACCGTGACCTACATATTCCCGAACAATCGAAAATTGATTCGCCTCGACATAAACTTGAATTGCATGAGAAATATTTGAAAGACGCACACCAGGCTTCGCTTCTTCTAATCCTCGATAAAGGGATTCTTGTGTAACTTCAAGAAGTCTTTGATTTTCCGGATGAATTGTACCAACAGGATAAGTCCAAGCTGAATCACCATGGTAGCCGTTGTACTCGGCGCCGATATCAATACTGATAATATCTCCATCCTGTAAGACACGATCACCAGGAATACCATGTACTAGCTCTTCATTAACAGAAGTACAGATACTACCGCGAAAACCATTATACCCTTTAAAAGAAGGAATTGCATCATATCCACGAATAAACTTTTCAGCAATTGTATCCAGTTCTTTCGTTGAAATCCCTGGAGTAATATATTTTTGTAATTCTTGGTGTGTCAATGCAACGATCTTGCCAGCTTCGCGCATAATTTCAATCTCTCTTGGTGACTTGCAAATAATCATCTATTTTAATCCCCCAAGGAGCTCCTCTACACCACCAAAAACTTTGTTAATTTCTTGTTGTCCATCGATATTGCGAAGATAGCCCTTTTCCTGATAAAAGTCAAGAAGTGGCTTAGATTGCTCGATATTCACTTGTAGACGAGTTCCAACTGTCTCCGCATTGTCATCGGCACGTTGATATAGTTCGCCACCACACTTATCGCATGTCCCTTCCTGACTAGGTGGGTTGAATACTAGGTGGTAAGTAGAACCACAGTCCTTACAAATTCGACGACCTGTTAATCTTTCGAGTAAAATGTCAGAATCGACTTCAATGTTTATAACATAGTCAATCTTTTTATCAAGATCAGTAAGGATTGCTTCAAGTGCTTCTGCTTGTGGAACGGTACGTGGAAATCCATCAAGTAAAAATCCTTCATTGCAATCGTCTTTGCTCAATCGTTCACGGACAATTCCGATCGTAACTTCATCAGGAACAAGCTCACCTTTATCCATAAAAGATTTTGCTTGGAGTCCTAGTTCTGTTCCATCTTTTATTGCAGCACGGAACATATCTCCTGTTGAGATATGAGGGATATTGTACTTTTCTACGATTTTTTCAGCTTGAGTGCCTTTTCCAGCACCCGGTAGCCCCATTAATACTAAGTTCAAGTGATTTGCCCCCTCAGCCTCTTATCTTAGAGGTGCTGGGAAAAACATTCCCAGAACCTTATTTGATAAATCCTTTATAATGACGTTTTACAAGCTGACTTTCAAGCTGCTTCATTGTCTCAAGTGCAACACCGATAACGATGAGCAAGCTAGTTCCACCAATTTGTGCAGACTGCGGTAAATTCGCAAATTTTATAAAGAAAACAGGAAGAACGGAAATAGCTGCTAAGAAAATAGAACCAACAAAAGTTAAACGATACAGAATTTTTGTTACATATTCTTGCGTATTTCTTCCTGGGCGAATCCCTGGAATGTAGCCGCCTTGCTTTTTCAAATTATCTGCCATTTGTTCAGGATTTACTTGAACAAATGTGTAGAAATATGTGAACGCAATGATAAGCGCGATATAAATAATCATCCCAACTGGTTGGGTATAATCAAAATACTTTGTAATCCAGTCAGTTACCGTATTAGGACCGAAGAACGATGCAATCGTTGGTGGCGTGATAATGAAGGAAACTGCAAAAATTACAGGAATAACACCAGCCGCATTTACTTTTAACGGTAAATGTGTGGAGTGTCCTCCAACCGGGCTATTAGCAGCTAACCGCTTTGCATATTGAATTGGAATTTTTCGTAATGCTTGTTGTACAAATATTACACCTACGACAACAGCTATAACAGCAATAAGCAGTAAAACAACAGTAATGATGCTTAGGAATAATTGATCTCCAGCATCTTCAAATTGTTGAATATAGACTTGGTTTACAGCAGTAGGAATACCGGCAACAATACCTGCGAAAATGATAATTGAAATCCCGTTTCCAACGCCTTTCGCTGTAATTTGTTCACCTAACCACATTAAAAATGCAGTACCAGCAGTTAACACAACAGCGATTAATAAATACGTTCCGATACTAGGATTCACAATTAACATCCCATTTGACATGTTGTTAAAGCCGTATGACATACCCATTGCTTGGATAAAACCAAGCACAATCGTTCCATAGCGAGTAAACTGCGCTAATTTACGACGTCCAACTTCCCCTTGCTTAGACCATTCCGTAAATTTAGGAACAACGTCCATTTGCAACAATTGAATGATAATTGAAGCAGTAATGTAAGGCATGATCCCCATCGCAAGGATTGAGAAGTTAAACAATGCTCCACCACCAAATGTATTTAAGAGGCCGAACGCTGTATTACTATCAGTCGATCTTAAAACGTCGGCATTCACATTTGGCACTGGAATAAAGGTGCCAATTCGAAATACTACTAACATAAGTAAGGTGAATATAATTTTGTTTCTTATATCACCAACGCGCATAAAATTGGAGATTGTTTGAAACATTAAATCACCTCAGTTGTTCCGCCAGCAGCTTCGATCGCTTGTTGAGCAGTAGAGGAGAATTTGTGAGCTCTAACTGTTAGCTTTTTGTCAAGAGTACCTTTACCAAGGATCTTAACTCCAGCATTAAGTTTACTTACAACACCTGTTTCAATTAGAAGTTCAGGTGTTACTTCTGTTCCGTCTTCAAAACGATTTAGTGTTTCTAGGTTAACAATTGCAAAGTCTTTGCGATTGATATTTGTGAAACCACGTTTTGGTAAGCGTTGGAATAGAGGAGTTTGACCACCTTCAAATCCAGGACGAACACCGCCACCAGAACGCGCTTTTTGACCTTTATGACCTTTACCAGCAGTTTTACCATTACCTGAACCAGTTCCACGTCCAACACGATTACGTGTTTTACGAGATCCTTCAGCCGGTTGTAATTCATGAAGTTTCATTTGGGCACCTCCTTATTTCAGAAAAAAATCTAATTATTGTTCTTTAACCGTAACTAGGTGAGCAACTTTATTAATCATACCGCGAATCGCAGCATTATCATCATGAACAACAGTTTGATGTAATTTTTTCAATCCAAGAGTACGAACAGTTACACGTTGGTCTTCAGGACGTCCAATGACACTGCGAGTGAGGGTGATTGCTAATTTCTTTGACATTGTGTTTTCCCTCCTATCCTAACAGTTCTTCTACTGATTTACCACGTAACTTAGCTACTTCTTCAGCACGCTTTAATTGACTTAAACCTTCAATTGTAGCACGAATCATATTTACCGGAGTGTTTGTTCCTAATGATTTAGAAAGGATATCACCGATACCAGCAAGTTCTAATACCGCACGAACTGGTCCACCAGCGATAACTCCAGTACCTTCAGATGCAGGCTTTAGTAAAACTTCACCTGCTCCAAATTGACCAATTACTTGGTGAGGAACTGTTGTTCCAACCATTGGTACAGAGATTAGGTTCTTTTTAGCATCTTCAATTGCTTTACGAATTGCATCTGGAACTTCTTGTGCTTTACCAGTTCCAAAACCAACATGTCCGTTCTTATCACCAACTACTACTAGTGCTGCAAAGCGGAATCGACGTCCACCTTTTACAACCTTAGCAACACGGTTAACGGTAACTACGCGTTCTTCAAGTTCTAATTTATTTGGGTCAATGCGACGCATCTTATAATGTCCCTCCTTTTTTATTAAAATTGTAATCCAGCTTCACGAGCAGCATCTGCTAGTGCTTTTACACGTCCGTGGTAAAGGTAACCTCCGCGGTCGAATACTACCTCTTTGATTCCTTTTTCAATACCACGCTTAGCAACTAGTTCGCCAACTTTTGTTGCAGCATCTACGTTACCGCCAGCCTCAACAGTTAGATCTTTATCTAATGTAGAAGCACTTGCGATTGTTACTGAGTTAACATCATCGATTAATTGAGCGTAAATGTGTTTGTTAGAACGGAACACATTTAGGCGAGGACGAGCAGCAGTTCCAGAAACACGAGAACGAACACGAGCATGTCTTTTTCTACGAACTGCATTTTTATCCTGTTTCGTAATCATTTACGTCTCTCCTTTCTTTTACCTAAAAAGGCTTACTTCGCAGTTTTACCTTCTTTACGACGAACAAATTCACCTTCGTAGCGAATACCTTTTCCTTTATAAGGCTCAGGCGGACGTACACCACGAATATTAGCAGCTAACGCTCCAACACGTTCTTTATCGATACCTTTAACAATGATCTTAGTGTTAGATGGTACTTCGATTTCAACGCCTGTCTCTGGAACGATTTCGACTGGATGAGAATATCCAACGTTTAATACAAGCTTGTTTCCAGCTTTTTGAGCACGGTATCCGACCCCGATTAGCTCTAAGCCTCTTTCAAAACCTTTGGATACACCTTCAACCATGTTTCCTAGTAGACTACGTGTTGTTCCGTGAAGAGCACGGTGTTCTTTATTTTCAGTTGGACGAGCAACGTTAATCACGTTGTCCTCAACATTAATTTGCATATCAGGATGGAAAGTACGAGTTAATTCGCCTTTTGGTCCTTTTACAGTAGCAGTATTACCGTTGAAAGTTACAGTAACACCAGATGGTATTTCGATTGGTTTTTTACCAATACGTGACATGTACTACACCTCCATTCTTATCAAACTATTACCAAACGTAAGCTAATACTTCTCCGCCGGCTTGCTTTTGACGAGCTTCTTTATCAGTTAATACACCTTGTGAGGTTGAAACGATCGCGATTCCTAAACCGTTTAACACACGCGGTACTTCATTAGATTTTGCATAAACACGTAGACCAGGCTTACTAATACGCTTAAGACCAGTAATAACGCGCTCATTGTTTGCACCGTATTTTAAGAAGATACGGATAATACCTTGTTTGTCATCCTCAATAAATTCAACGTCACGAACGAAACCTTCACGCTTTAAGATTTCAGCGATTTCCCTTTTGATATTTGATGCAGGGATTTCAAGTTTCTCATGACGAACCATGTTCGCATTACGGATGCGAGTAAGCATATCTGCAATTGGATCTGTCATCACCATAGTATTTTTACCTCCTTCCCAATTCGGGGTTTACCAACTTGCTTTTTTTACACCAGGAATTTGACCCTTATAAGCTAGTTCACGGAAACAAATACGGCATAATTTAAATTTACGTAATACAGAGTGTGGACGGCCACAACGTTCGCAACGAGTGTACTCTTGTACTTTAAATTTCTGTGTGCGTTTTTGTTTCGCAATCATTGATTTTTTAGCCACGTTTTCGCCTCCTTTATTTTTGGAACGGCATACCGAACGCTGTTAATAACTCACGAGCTTCTTCGTCAGTATTTGCAGTAGTTACGATAACGATATCCATACCACGAACTTTACTTACTTTATCGTAATCAATTTCAGGGAAAATTAATTGTTCTTTTACACCTAAAGTGTAGTTACCACGACCATCGAATGATTTCTTTGGTACTCCACGGAAATCACGTACACGTGGTAGTGAGATAGAAACAAGCTTATCTAAAAATTCGTACATACGCTCACCGCGTAGTGTAACTTTCGCACCGATTGGCATTCCTTCACGAAGACGGAAACCAGCGATTGAGTTTTTAGCTTTTGTAATTACTGGCTTTTGACCACTTAGAGCAGCTAATTCCTCTACTGCGTTGTCTAATACTTTAGAGTTTTGAACTGCGTCACCAACACCCATGTTGATCACGATTTTTTCTACTTTTGGAACCTGCATAACAGACTTATAGTTAAACTTGCTCACTAGAGCAGGTGTAATTTCTTTTTGAAACTTTTCTTTTAGGCGGTTCATGTAAGTACCTCCTTTCTTCATTTACTATTTATCTAAAACTTCACCGGATTTTTTTGCTACACGTACCTTTTTGCCATTAACTTCTTTGTAACCAACACGTGATGGTGTACCAGATTTAGGATCTAATGGCATTACATTTGATACATGAATAGGTGCCTCTTGGCTAATGATACCACCTTGTGGATTCGCTTGAGACGGTTTTGAGTGTTTCTTTACGATATTAACGCCTTCTACAAGAACACGGTCTTTCTTAGGGTAGCTTTCAAGGATCACACCTTGTTTACCTTTATCTTTCCCTGAAATAACCTGTACCTTGTCACCCTTTTTTACATGCATCTAGTTCGCACCTCCTTAAAGGCTAATCGATTTCGAATTATAATACTTCTGGAGCTAGTGAAACAATTTTCATAAAGTTACTATCACGTAATTCACGTGCTACTGGACCGAAGATACGAGTTCCACGTGGACTCTTGTCGTCACGGATAATAACACAAGCATTTTCATCAAAACGGATGTATGTTCCGTCATTACGACGTACACCACGCTTCGTACGTACAACTACGGCTTTAACAACGTCACCTTTTTTAACAACGCCACCTGGTGTTGCTTGTTTTACTGTAACTACAATAACATCACCAATATTAGCTGTTTTACGACCAGAGCCACCTAATACTTTAATAGTTAGTACCTCACGTGCTCCTGAGTTGTCAGCAACTTTCAAACGAGTTTCTTGTTGAATCATTCATGAAACCTCCCTTCGGATTATTGATTGATCCGAACAAAATATAATTAGATAATAACTGCTTTCTCAACCACTTCAACAAGACGGAAGCGTTTTGTAGCAGATAATGGACGAGTCTCCATAATTCTAACGATGTCGCCAATTTTAGCAGCATTGTTTTCATCATGAGCTTTAAATTTCTTTGAATACTTTACGCGTTTACCGTAAAGGGAATGCTTTTTATAAGTTTCTACAAGAACAGTTACTGTTTTATCCATTTTGTCAGATACAACACGTCCAGTGTAGACCTTACGTTGGTTACGTTCACTCACTATCGTAGACCTCCTTCCTGGTTATCGATTATTTACGACCGATTTCTCTTTCGCGGACTACTGTTTTCATACGAGCGATCGATTTACGAACTTCACGAATACGTGCAGTATTCTCAAGTTGACCAGTAGCTAGTTGAAAGCGAAGGTTAAATAACTCTTCTTTTAATGATTTTACTTTTTGTTCAATTTCGGCAGTGGTAAGGTCACGGATTTCATTAGCTTTCATTTGATTCACCACCAATTTCTTCACGTTTTACGAACTTAGTTTTAACTGGTAGCTTATGAGCTGCTAGGCGTAGAGCTTCACGAGCGATCTCTTCAGATACACCAGCAATTTCAAATAATACTTTTCCAGGCTTAACAACAGCCACCCATCCTTCAGGAGCACCTTTACCGGAACCCATACGTACCTCTAAAGGTTTAGCTGTATATGGCTTAGATGGGAAAATTTTAATCCAAACTTTACCGCCACGTTTCATATAACGTGTCATTGCGATACGAGCAGCTTCGATTTGACGATTTGTAATCCAAGAAGCATCTTGAGCTTGTAAACCGTACTCACCGAAATGTACTTCAGTACCACCTTTTGCTTGACCACGCATTTTTCCACGGTGTTCTCTGCGGTATTTCACACGTTTTGGTAATAACATATTATTTTCCTCCTTCCTGAGTTTTCTTCTTCGTAGGAAGGACCTCTCCACGATAGATCCATACTTTTACACCGATTTTTCCGTAAGTTGTATCAGCTTCAGCAGTACCGTAATCAATGTCTGCGCGAAGTGTGTGAAGTGGAACTGTTCCTTCACTATAGTGTTCTGCACGAGCGATATCAGCTCCGCCTAAACGACCAGAAGTTTGCGTTTTAATACCTTGTGCACCAGCACGCATTGAGCGTTGGATAGCTTGTTTCTGTGCACGACGGAAAGAAACACGGTTTTCTAATTGGCGAGCAATATTTTCAGCTACTAGAGTTGCATCAAGATCAGCTCTTTTGATTTCAAGGATGTTGATGTGTACTCTCTTACCTGTTAATTGGTTTAATGCTTTACGAAGTGCTTCAACTTCTGTACCACCTTTACCAATTACCATACCTGGTTTAGCAGTATGGACAGTAACGTTAATACGGTTAGCTGCACGTTCAATTTCAATTTTAGAGACAGAAGCATCACTTAAACGTTTTGCGATGTATTCGCGAACTTTAAGGTCTTCGTGTAATAAATCTGCATAGTCTTTGCCTGCGTACCATTTTGACTCCCAGTCACGGATGATGCCGACACGCATTCCAATTGGATTAACTTTTTGACCCACTACTTATCCCTCCTTCTTTTCTGATACCACGATTGTAATGTGGCTAGTGCGCTTATTAATCTGACTTGCACGTCCCATAGCTCTTGGACGGAATCTTTTTAATGTTGGACCTTCATTTACATACGCTTCAGTAATAACTAGGTTATTAGCGTCCATTTCGTAGTTATGCTCTGCATTCGCAATCGCAGAATTTAATACCTTTTCTACAACAGGAGAAGCAGCTTTTGGAGTATGACGTAGGATTGCGATTGCTTCACCTACTTGCTTGCCTCGAATTAAATCTGCTACTAAACGAACTTTACGAGGAGCAATACGAACTGTTCTCGCAACAGCTTTTGCTTGCATAGATAATCCTCCTCTCATTAACGTCTTGTTTTCTTATCGTCACTTGCGTGGCCTTTGTAAGTACGAGTTGGTGCAAATTCACCAAGTTTGTGACCTACCATATCTTCAGTAACATATACTGGTACATGCTTACGACCATCATATACAGCAATTGTATTACCGATGAATTGTGGGAAAATCGTTGAACGACGTGACCAAGTTTTAATTACTTGCTTTTTCTCAGATCCGTTTTGATTTTCAACCTTTTTCATTAAGTGATCATCAACAAAAGGTCCTTTTTTCAAACTGCGTCCCATAAGTGAACCTCCCTTCGTGATTGACCTACGGTTCCGATGAACCGTAGCACAATCCCGTTATTTTTTACGACTACGTACGATAAATTTATCGGATTTGTTTGTCTTCTTACGAGTTTTCGCACCAAGAGTAGGTTTGCCCCATGGAGTCATAGGAGATTTACGTCCGATAGGTGCTTTACCTTCACCACCACCGTGTGGGTGATCGTTAGGGTTCATTACAGATCCACGAACTGTTGGGCGCTTGCCTAACCAGCGTGAACGTCCTGCTTTACCAATGTTAACTAGTTCATGTTGTTCGTTACCCACTTGACCTACAGTTGCGCGGCAAGTAGCTAGGATCATGCGAACTTCACCTGAATTTAAACGAACTAATACATATTTACCTTCTTTACCAAGTACTTGTGCAGAAGTACCAGCTGAACGAACTAATTGTCCACCTTTACCAGGTTTTAATTCGATGTTGTGTACTACTGTACCTACTGGAATATTTGCTAATGGAAGAGCGTTACCTATTTTAATGTCAGCTTCAGAACCTGACACTACCTCCATACCTACTTTTAGGTTTTTTGGAGCAATAATGTAGCGTTTTTCTCCATCTGCATAGTTAATTAATGCAATGTTCGCTGAACGGTTTGGATCGTATTCGATTGTAGCAACGCGTCCTGGTATACCATCTTTTTCACGTTTAAAGTCAATTACACGATATTGACGTTTGTGTCCGCCAGCTTGATGACGTACTGTGATTTTACCTTGGTTATTACGACCAGCTTTTTTGTGTAAAGGTGCAAGTAATGATTTCTCGGGTCTGTCAGTAGTGATTTCAGCAAAATCAAGTGAAGTCATATTACGACGACCATTTGAGGTTGGTTTGTAATGTTTAATCGCCATCTCTATTTCCCTCCTTCTCTATAAAATTAAACTTCAAAGAATTCGATTTCTTTGCTGTCTTCAGTTAATTTAACGATAGCTTTTCTGCGTCGATTTGTATATCCACTGTAACGTCCTACACGCTTGAACTTACCTTTGTAGTTCATGATGTTTACTTTTTCAACCTTCACACCGAAAATTTGCTCAATCGCATCTTTAACTTCAGTTTTGTTAGATTTCACGTCTACATCAAATGTGTATTTCTTTTCAGCCATTAGGTCTGATGAACGTTCAGTAATAACAGGGCTCTTAATAATATCACGAGGATCTTTCATTATGCGAGCACCTCCTCTACTTTTTCCACCGCAGCTTTAGTAATCACAAGCTTATCATGGTTAAGAACATCAAGAACACTTACTCCATTTGCAGTAACTACTGTTACTCCTTGGATATTACGTGCTGAAAGTTCTACTGCTTCGTTTACATCAGCAGTAACGATTAACGCTTTGCGCTCAACGTTTAAACCTTTCAGTACCGCAACCATGTCTTTAGTTTTAGGAGTTTCTAATACTAGATTGTCTAATACTAGAATGTTTTCCTCTAATACCTTAGTAGATAATGCTGATTTGATTGCTAAACGGCGTACTTTTTTAGGTAATTTGTAGCTATAGCTTCTTGGAGTTGGACCAAATACTGTTCCACCGCCGCGCCATTGTGGTGAACGAATTGAACCTTGACGAGCACGACCAGTACCCTTTTGACGCCATGGTTTACGTCCTCCGCCTGCTACTTCAGAACGAATCTTTGTTTTGTGTGTTCCTTGACGTAAGGAAGCTCTTTGCATGATAACTGCATCGAATAAAACTTGTTGATTTGGTTCCACGCCGAATACAGAATCGTTTAACTCGATTTCTCCAACAGCTGAACCAGTTTGGTTATACAATGATACTTTAGGCATTCAAATGTCCTCCTTTCTGTTAAATTATTTCGCTTTAACAGCTTTCTTTACTGTAATAACAGATTTTCTCGCACCAGGTACATTACCTTTTACTAGAAGAAGATTACGCTCTGTATCTACTTTCACGATTTCTAAGTTTTGTACTGTGATACGTTCTCCACCCATACGACCAGGTAGAAGTTTGTTTTTGAATACACGGTTTGGAGCTACAGGTCCCATTGAACCAGGACGACGGTGATAACGAGAACCGTGAGACATAGGTCCACGAGATTGTCCGTGTCGCTTGATCGCACCTTGGAATCCTTTACCTTTTGATTTTCCTGTTACATCAACAATATCTCCTTCAGCGAAGATATCAACTTTGACTTCCTGACCAACTTCAAACTCATCTAAGTTAACTCCGCGTAATTCGCGAACGAAGCGCTTAGGTGCAGTGTTTGCTTTTGATGCATGACCCTTTTCAGGTTTGTTTGAAAGCTTTTCTCTTTTATCTTCGAAACCGATTTGAACAGCTTCGTATCCATCAGTTTCAACTGATTTCTTTTGAAGAACTACGTTTGGAGAAGCTTCAATTACAGTTACAGGGATTAGCTCACCGTTACCTACGAATACTTGAGTCATACCAATTTTTCTTCCTAAGATTCCTTTGGTCATTAGTCACACCTCCTATAATATTTACAATTTATCTCATTTTAAATTAAAGTTTGATTTCAATGTCAACACCAGATGGTAAATCTAAACGCATTAATGAATCAACTGTTTGTGGTGTTGGGTTAATGATGTCGATTAAGCGTTTGTGCGTACGCATTTCGAATTGTTCACGAGAGTCTTTGTACTTGTGAACAGCACGAAGAATCGTATAAACAGACTTCTCAGTTGGAAGTGGGATTGGACCAGAAACTGCCGCACCTGAACGTTTTGCTGTCTCTACGATTTTTTCTGCAGATTGATCAAGAATTCTGTGATCATATGCTTTTAAACGAATACGAATTTTTTGTTTTGCCATTATTTTCCCTCCTTTTTCGCCTACTTTTTAAAATAGACCTTCTCCGTGGAAATTTCCTTACACTCGCCATGGCAAAGCGGCCGGGTGTATCAGCAACCTTCCACATCATCGCAGTCAAAGACCAACATTGTCTATTATATAGAAACCAAATACGAAATGCAACATAAATCTTCGTTTTATGCATGTCTTTCGCACTTTTTCAATTATACACACCATGGATAGACATTTCAACAAAAGTCCCAATTTATTTTTGCGTTAGATTCTGGAAATTAATCTATTTCAATTTCTGCAAAGTTTCTTCTATTATATAGAGCACAAAAAAACAGGCGGGATTATCCGCCTGTTTTATAAACACTTATCGTTATTACTCTTGGATTGTAGCAACAACGCCAGCGCCTACTGTACGTCCACCTTCACGAATAGAGAACTTAGTTCCTTCTTCGATCGCAACTGAAGCGATTAGTTCAACAGTCATTTCGATGTTGTCACCAGGCATTACCATTTCTACGCCTTCTGGAAGATTACAAATTCCAGTTACATCAGTTGTACGGAAGTAGAACTGAGGACGGTAGTTTGAGAAGAATGGAGTATGACGTCCACCTTCTTCTTTTGATAAAACGTAAACTTCAGCTTTGAACTTTGTGTGTGGCTTGATTGTACCTGGTTTAGCAAGTACTTGACCACGTTGGATATCATCACGAGAAACACCACGAAGTAGTGCACCAATGTTGTCACCAGCTTCAGCAAAATCAAGAAGCTTACGGAACATTTCAACACCTGTTACAGTAGTTGTTTTTGGCTCTTCAGTTAAACCGATGATTTCAACAACTTCACCAACTTTAACTTGTCCACGCTCAACACGACCTGTAGCAACAGTACCACGACCAGTGATTGAGAATACGTCCTCAACTGGCATCATGAATGGCTTTTCAGTGTCACGTTGTGGAGTTGGAACATATTCGTCAACAGCAGCCATTAATTCAATAACTTTTTCTTCCCACTCAGGCTCACCTTCTAGAGCTTTAAGAGCAGAACCTTTGATTACTGGTACATCGTCACCAGGGAATTCGTATTCAGAAAGAAGGTCACGAACTTCCATTTCTACTAATTCTAATAATTCTTCATCGTCTACCATGTCACATTTGTTCATGAATACAACTAGGTAAGGAACACCTACTTGACGAGAAAGAAGGATGTGCTCACGAGTTTGTGGCATTGGGCCATCAGCAGCAGATACTACTAAGATACCACCGTCCATTTGAGCAGCACCAGTGATCATGTTTTTAACATAGTCAGCATGTCCTGGGCAGTCAACGTGTGCATAGTGACGGTTTTCAGTTTCGTACTCAACGTGTGAAGTTGAGATTGTGATTCCACGCTCACGCTCTTCAGGCGCTCCATCAATTTGGTCATAACCCATTGCTGCGCCTTTTCCGCTTCTTTTAGCAAGAACAGTAGTGATAGCAGCTGTTAAAGTAGTTTTACCATGGTCAACGTGTCCAATTGTACCAATATTAGCATGTGGTTTCGAACGGTCAAATTTCTCTTTTCCCATTTGAAAAGCCTCCTTAAGTATCATTTATTTTAATATTAAGTATGATATCCCGAAAGTGGGGTTGTCCCCACTTTCAAGGCCTACATAAGTAGTTATACTTGATGTAAAGGCGAAAATCAATTATTCACCTTTATTTTTTTTGATAATTTCTTCAGAAATTGATTTTGGTACTTCTTCGTAGTGATCGAAGTGCATAGTGAATACTCCACGACCTTGTGTGTTAGAACGTAAAGAAGTAGCATAACCAAACATTTCAGATAGTGGAACCATCGCACGTACTACTTGTGCATTACCGCGAGCTTCCATACCTTCAACGCGTCCACGACGAGAAGTGATACCACCCATAATGTCACCCATGTATTCTTCAGGAATAACAACTTCAACCTTCATTACAGGCTCAAGAATAACTGGTTGACATTTTGATGCAGCGTTTTTAAGAGCCATAGATGCAGCAATCTTAAACGCCATTTCACTGGAGTCAACATCATGGTATGATCCATCATAAAGTCTAGCTTTGATATCTACTAAAGGATAACCAGCTAGAACCCCTCTATCAAGAGCATCTTCTAGACCAGCTTGTACAGCAGGGATGTATTCACGTGGTACTACCCCACCAACAATTCCGTTTTCAAATTCGAAGCCTTTTCCTTCTTCGTTTGGTGAGAATTCAATCCAAACGTGTCCGTATTGTCCGCGTCCACCTGATTGACGAGCGAATTTACCTTCAACCTGTGCAGATTGACGGAATGTTTCACGGTACGCAACCTGTGGAGCACCAACGTTTGCTTCTACTTTGAACTCACGCTTCATACGGTCAACTAGTACGTCTAGGTGTAACTCACCCATACCAGCAATGATCGTTTGACCTGTCTCTTGGTCAGTGTGTGCTCTGAATGTTGGATCTTCTTCTTGAAGCTTTTGTAAAGCTGTAGACATTTTGTCTTGGTCAGCTTTTGATTTAGGCTCAACAGAAAGTTGAATAACTGGCTCTGGGAATGTCATGGATTCAAGAATTACGTTATCCTTTTCATCACATAGTGTATCACCAGTTGTTGTATCTTTTAATCCTACAGCTGCAGCGATGTCACCAGCATAAACAGTTGAGATTTCCTCACGGTGGTTCGCATGCATTTGAAGGATACGTCCGATACGCTCACGCTTTCCTTTAGTTGAGTTCTTAACGTATGATCCAGAGTTTAAAGTACCTGAATACACACGGAAGAATGTTAATTTACCTACATAAGGGTCAGTCATTACTTTAAACGCAAGAGCTGAGAATGGCTCACTGTCGTCTGAATGACGTTCAATATCTTCCCCAGTATCTGCATCATGACCTGAAATTGATGCTACATCTGTAGGAGCTGGAAGATAATCAATTACTGCATCAAGCATTTTTTGAACACCTTTGTTCTTAAATGCAGTACCACACATAACAGGGTAGAATTCAACCGAAAGTGTAGCAGTACGAATTGCTTTTTTCAATTCCTCGTTAGAGATTTCTTCTCCGCCAAGGTATCTTTCCATTAAATCTTCATCTAATTCCGCTACAGCTTCTACAAGCTTTTCACGGTATTCATTTGCTTGGTCTAGATATTCTTCAGGAATTTCTCCTTCTTCAACATCAGTACCTAAGTCATTACCATAGAATGTTGCAGTCATTTCAACAAGGTCAATAATACCTCTGAATTGATCTTCCGCACCAATCGGTAATTGAATTGGGTGTGCATTCGCTTGCAGACGGTCATGAAGTGTACCAACAGAATATAAGAAGTCAGCACCAATCTTGTCCATTTTGTTTACGAATACAGCACGTGGAACTCCGTAAGTTGTAGCTTGTCGCCAAACTGTTTCAGTTTGCGGCTCAACTCCAGACTGTGCATCAAGAACAGTTACAGCACCATCAAGTACACGAAGTGAACGTTCAACCTCAACTGTGAAGTCTACGTGTCCCGGTGTGTCGATGATGTTAACGCGGTGACCCTTCCATGATGCAGTTGTAGCTGCAGATGTAATTGTGATACCACGCTCTTGTTCTTGCTCCATCCAGTCCATTTGAGACGCACCTTCATGAGTTTCACCAAGTTTGTGAATTTTACCAGTGTAATAAAGAATACGCTCAGTAGTTGTTGTTTTACCAGCATCGATGTGTGCCATGATACCAATATTACGAGTGTTTTCTAAGGAGAACTCTCTTGCCATTTGGGTCTTTCTCCTTCCTATGAGTAAGTATGGATTTTTTATTGTAGTAATGGCTCTGTTAAATAGATTAACAGAGCTCTTATTTTACCAACGGTAGTGAGCAAATGCTTTGTTTGCTTCTGCCATTTTGTGAGTATCTTCACGCTTCTTAACAGATGCACCAGAGTTGTTAGCTGCATCTAGGATTTCGTTAGCTAAACGCTCTTCCATCGTTTTTTCACCACGAAGACGAGAATAGTTTACTAACCAACGTAAACCTAAAGTAGTACGACGGTCTGGGCGAACTTCAACAGGAACTTGATAGTTTGCACCACCTACACGACGTGCTTTTACTTCTAGGACAGGCATGATGTTTTTGATTGCTTGTTCAAACACTTCCATTGCATCTTTACCTGAACGTTGTTGAACTAATTCAAACGCATTATATAAAATCGCTTGTGATTTACCTCTTTTTCCATCAACCATCATTTTGTTGATTAAACGAGTTACAAGCTTTGAATTGTAAATCGGATCTGGTAATACATCTCTTTTAGCAACAGGTCCTTTACGAGGCATTGATATTTCCTCCTTTCAGTCTTAAATATGTTAGTCTATTATTTCTTAGCCGCTTTTGGTCTCTTAGTACCGTATTTAGAACGACTTTGCGCACGGTTATTAACACCAGCAGTATCTAGCGCACCACGAACGATGTGATAACGCACCCCTGGTAAGTCCTTAACACGTCCACCACGAATTAGTACAACACTGTGCTCTTGTAAGTTGTGACCAATTCCTGGGATGTAAGCAGTAACCTCAATTCCGTTTGTTAAACGTACACGAGCATACTTACGAAGCGCCGAGTTCGGCTTCTTAGGAGTCATAGTACCAACACGAGTACAAACACCACGCTTTTGAGGTGAAGTAGTATTAGTTTGTGACTTTTTGAAGCTGTTATAACCTTTATTTAAAGCTGGAGAGTCTGAAGTTGAAACTTTTGTTTCACGACCCTTACGAATTAATTGGTTAATTGTAGGCATTATTTGTTTCCTCCCTTCCACTTTCTTTAAGACCACATATCCAGGTGGTTCATTTTTTTACAAAAAACAAAGTCTTTGTAGAACCTTTTTCCACAAAAACAGTTTTTAATTAATAATCGCCACAGTAGAAGCCCCTACTTCGATTCCGCAAGCTTTTCCGAGCTTCTTCATCGAATCAACCTTTGATATCGGAATTTGTTGTTCTTCAGCCAATTGTAACACTTTATTAATTACACGGCGATCAGCATCTTCTGCTACAACAATTTCTAATACTTTATCGGTTTGTATTGCTTTTACTGCTTGCTTAGTACCAATAATAATCTTCTTTGCCTGTAATACTTTTTCATAAGACATATAAAATATCCTCCAAAGTAACAGGTTTAAGGAGCACCTTAGATATATTAACACCCTAAGAGAAGGATGTCAACCACAAGTAAATAAAATTATTTTGCTCGTAGTAGACATCCAATATCTTAGATATGCTCTTCTAACCTTTATTCAACACCCACTGGATCTTCTTGTTGCTGGGCAACTACCGGTTCTGCACGACGATAGCGAGTCATACCTGTACCTGCTGGAACAAGCTTACCAATAATTACATTTTCTTTTAATCCTAGTAACTCATCACGTTTTCCTTTAATTGCAGCATCAGTTAGGACACGTGTTGTCTCCTGGAATGACGCAGCAGATAGGAATGAATCAGTTTCTAGTGATGCCTTTGTAATACCCAGAAGTACTGGTCTACCAGTAGCAGGAGCTTTACCTTCTAGTAAAACTTTCGTGTTTGCATCAGTGAACTGATGTACATCAAGTAATGATCCTGGTAATACATCTGTGTCGCCTGCATCTGTGACTCTAACTTTACGAAGCATTTGTCTTACCATTACTTCAACGTGTTTATCACCGATTTCAACACCCTGCATACGATATACTTTTTGTACTTCTTTTAATAGGTATTCCTGGACAGCTGTCGTATTTGTAACCTTTAATAATTCCTTCGGATCTACGGAACCTTCTGTTAGTACCTGACCACTCTCAACCTGCTCTCCTTCAGCAACCTTCAAGCGAGCGCTGTAAGGTGCAGTGTACGAACGAGATTCTACATCACCTTGGATCACAATTTCTTGCTGTCTATCTTTTACTTCGTTAATGGACGTGATTACACCATTAATTTCCGTAATAACGGCTTGACCTTTCGGATTTCTCGCTTCAAATAGCTCTTGAATACGAGGTAAACCTTGAGTAATGTCGTCTCCTGCAACCCCACCAGTATGGAACGTACGCATTGTAAGCTGTGTTCCCGGTTCACCGATAGATTGAGCAGCGATGATACCAACTGCTTCACCAACTTCAACCTCTGATCCTGTTGCAAGATTTCGGCCATAACATTTTTTACATACGCCATGGCGTGTATTACATGTAAATGCAGAACGAATTGTTACTTCTTCAACACCCGCATCTACAATTGCTATTGCGAGATCTTCTGTTATTAATTCGTTTTCTGCAACTAACACTTCATTTGTTTCTGGGTGGACAACTTTCTTTCTTGCATAACGGCCATGTAGACGCTCATCGAGAGGTTCAATTATTTCTGTTCCCTCTTTTAACGCACTAACGAGTAAGCCACGGTCTGTTCCACAGTCATCTTCACGTACGATAACGTCTTGAGCAACGTCAACTAGACGTCTTGTTAAGTAACCAGAGTCCGCTGTCTTTAGGGCTGTATCTGCAAGACCTTTACGCGCACCGTGAGTCGAGATAAAGTACTCTAATACCGTTAAACCTTCACGGAAGCTTGATTTAATTGGAAGTTCAATGATACGTCCAGCCGGGTTCGCCATAAGTCCACGCATACCAGCTAACTGTGTGAAGTTAGACGCGTTACCACGGGCACCTGAATCACTCATCATGAAGATCGGGTTACGCTTATCAAGTGAAGCCATTAGCTTACTTTGAATTGTATCCTTCGCAGCACTCCAGATTGAGATAACACGATCATAACGCTCATCCTCTGTAATTAAACCACGTCTAAATTGTTTTAATACATTATCAACCTTCGCTTGTGCTTGTGCTAAAATCTCTTCTTTTTCAGCTAGTACAACAATGTCAGCCACACCAACGGTAATACCTGCTTTTGTTGAATGCTTAAATCCAAGATCCTTCATGCGGTCAAGCATTTTTGAGGTTTCTGTAATTTTAAAACGTTTGAAGACTTCGGCGATAATATTACCGAGAATTTTCTTCTTGAACGGATCAACCTGTTCCTGACTTTGAATTAATTCTTTAACATTTGCACCTTTAGGAATGAAATACTTTTCAGGTGTTTTCACTTCCAGGTTCGTTTTTGTAGGTTCGTTAATATACGGGAACGATTTAGGAAGAATCTCGTTAAAAATTAACTTACCAACTGTTGTCATAAGCAACATGTTATTTTGTTCTTCGGTAAATGTCTCGTTATTTAGTGAACCAGCATGTACAGCAACCCTTGTGTGGTAGTGTACATAGCCATTTTGATACGCAAGAATAGCTTCGTTTGTATCCTTAAAGACCATTCCTTCACCGATTGCACCAGGACGTTCCATCGTTAGGTAATAGTTACCTAATACCATATCCTGTGATGGCGTAACAACTGGTTTTCCATCCTTCGGGTTAAGAATGTTTTGTGCTGCTAACATTAGTATCCTTGCTTCTGCCTGTGCTTCTGCAGAAAGTGGTACGTGAACCGCCATTTGGTCACCGTCGAAGTCTGCGTTATAGGCAGTACAAACGAGTGGGTGAAGACGAATTGCGCGTCCTTCAACTAATGTTGGTTCGAAAGCTTGGATTCCTAATCGGTGCAATGTAGGGGCACGGTTTAAGAGAACCGGATGCTCCTTAATGACTGATTCGAGCACATCCCAAACCTCTGGTTGAACGCGTTCGATTTTACGCTTTGCACTCTTTATGTTATGAGCAAGCCCTTTTTCAACAAGCTCTTTCATTACAAATGGTTTAAATAATTCCAATGCCATTTCCTTAGGTAAACCACATTGGTACATCTTAAGGTTTGGACCTACTACGATAACGGAACGTCCAGAGTAGTCTACACGTTTACCTAATAGGTTTTGACGGAAACGACCTTGTTTCCCTTTCAACATATGAGAAAGTGATTTTAATGGACGATTACCAGGACCTGTAACAGGTCTTCCACGACGTCCATTATCAATCAATGCATCAACCGCTTCTTGAAGCATACGTTTTTCGTTCTGAACGATAATGCTTGGTGCACCTAAATCTAAGAGACGTTTTAAACGATTGTTACGGTTAATAACACGACGATATAAGTCATTTAAATCTGAAGTTGCAAAACGTCCACCGTCAAGCTGAACCATTGGTCGTAGTTCAGGAGGAATAACTGGTAGTACATCAAGAATCATCCATGAAGGCTCATTGCCTGAGTTACGGAATGCCTCTAGTACCTCTAGTCGTTTAATTGCACGAGTTCTTCTTTGTCCTTGAGAAGTTTTTAATTCTTCTTTAAGGGCATCAACTTCTTTTTCTAGATCAATATCAAGAAGAAGCTTTTTAATCGCTTCGGCACCCATTGCTGCATGGAATGTGTTTCCGTATTTTTCACGGTATGCACGGTATTCCTTTTCGGAAAGCAATTGCTTTTTATCTAAAGGAGTATCTCCAGTTTCGGTTACTACATAGGATGCGAAATAAATAACTTCTTCAAGTGCCCTAGGAGACATATCTAAAACAAGTCCCATTCGGCTTGGAATTCCTTTGAAATACCAAATATGTGATACAGGTGCAGCAAGTTCAATATGTCCCATGCGTTCACGACGAACTTTTGCACGAGTTACTTCAACGCCGCATCGGTCACAGACGACACCTTTGTAGCGAACACGCTTGTATTTACCACAGTGACATTCCCAGTCCTTTTGCGGACCAAAGATTCGTTCACAGAATAACCCATCTTTTTCTGGTTTTAATGTACGATAGTTGATTGTTTCTGGCTTCTTCACTTCACCGAAAGACCATGAACGGATTTTATCGGGTGAAGCGAGACCAATGCTCATGTATTCAAAATTATTAACATCTAGCAAGGGGCCTACCTCCCTTTTGATCTACAGGATTACCCTAATTGACCTTTGCTTTGAATGACTTACAATCAAATGCGCCTTTGGGGCTTTAACAATATTCAGCAGGAGTATGTACTTCTGCTGAATATGTTATCTATTCTTTTACAACTGCGTTCTTTTCTAATTCCACGTCGATTTGTTGGTCAGAATCAAGGGATATTCCCTCCGATTGACTTGCTTCTTCATCTTCATCTAAATCGCGCATTTCAATCTCTTCTTCATCACCGGAAAGCATCTTCACATCTAATCCTAGTGACTGAAGTTCTTTAATCAATACTTTGAACGATTCAGGGACACCAGGTTCTGGTACATTTTCACCCTTAACAATCGCTTCATATGTCTTCACACGACCAACTACATCGTCTGATTTAACTGTTAGGATTTCTTGTAGCGTATATGCAGCACCATAAGCTTCAAGCGCCCAAACTTCCATCTCACCGAAACGTTGTCCTCCAAACTGAGCTTTACCACCAAGTGGCTGCTGCGTAACAAGAGAATAAGGTCCAGTTGAACGAGCATGGAGTTTGTCATCAACCATGTGTGCTAATTTAATCATATACATAACACCAACAGAGACACGATTATCAAACGGTTCACCCGTTCTTCCGTCGTATAATACTGTCTTCGCATCACGAGACATTCCAGCTTCCTCTAACGTATCCCACACATCTTCTTCAGTTGCTCCATCAAAAACTGGTGACGCAACATGGATGCCCAGTGATCTAGCAGCCATACCTAAGTGAAGCTCTAGAACCTGACCAATGTTCATACGTGACGGAACCCCTAATGGATTTAACATGATATCGATTGGTGTTCCATCTGGAAGGAATGGCATATCCTCTTCTGGAAGAATTCTTGAAATTACCCCTTTATTTCCGTGACGACCAGCCATCTTATCGCCTTCGTGAATTTTACGTTTTTGAACGATATAGACACGAACAAGCTGGTTTACACCTGGTGGTAATTCATCTCCGTCTTCACGGTTAAATACTTTCACATCAAGGATAATCCCTTCACCACCATGTGGTACACGAAGAGAAGTATCACGGACCTCACGCGCTTTTTCACCGAAGATGGCATGTAAAAGTCGTTCTTCTGCTGTAAGCTCAGTTACCCCTTTAGGAGTAACCTTACCTACAAGTAGATCTCCATCTTTTACTTCTGCACCAATACGAATGATTCCACGTTCGTCAAGATTACGTAACGCATCTTCCCCAACGTTCGGAATATCACGTGTGATTTCTTCAGGTCCTAATTTTGTATCACGTGATTCTGATTCATATTCTTCAATATGAATTGATGTATACACATCGTCTTTTACAAGTCTTTCACTCATAATGATGGCATCTTCATAGTTATATCCATCCCAAGTCATAAAACCAACAAGAACGTTGCGTCCTAAAGCCAGTTCACCTTGTTCCATTGAAGGACCATCTGCAAGGATTTCTCCTTTTACAACTTCGTCCCCTTCTGTAACAATTGGGCGTTGGTTATAACATGTACCTTGGTTAGAGCGGATAAATTTAAGAAGACGATATTTATCAAGGTCACCTTTTACCTTTTGACCATCTACTTCTGCATAGCGACGTACCCAAATTTGTTTTGCTTCTACACGTTCAACAACACCCGGGTGTTTACAGATAACAGCAGCACCTGAGTCTTTACCAGATACATATTCCATACCTGTACCAACAAGTGGAGCCTCTGGGTTCATTAATGGAACAGCTTGACGTTGCATGTTCGCACCCATAAGCGCACGGTTCGAGTCGTCATTTTCTAAGAATGGAATACAAGCTGTTGCAGCAGATACAACTTGTTTTGGCGATACGTCCATGTAGTCAATTCGATCGCGGTGAACAACTGTGTTTTCACCCTTGAAACGAGCAACTACATCTTCATCTAAGAATTCACCTTCGTCACTTAAACGTGAATTCGCCTGAGCGGTAACATAGTTATCTTCTTCATCTGCTGTTAAGTAATCAATTCGGTCTGTAACTTTACCTGTCTCAGGATCAACTCTTCGATATGGAGTTTCAATAAATCCAAATCGATTCACTTTTGCATAGGATGATAATGAGTTGATTAGTCCGATATTTGGACCTTCCGGCGTTTCAATCGGACACATACGGCCATAGTGAGAGTAGTGAACGTCACGCACTTCAAATCCTGCACGTTCACGTGTTAGTCCACCTGGTCCTAATGCTGATAGTCTTCGTTTATGTGTTAATTCTGCTAATGGATTTGTTTGGTCCATGAATTGTGAAAGCTGTGAACTACCAAAGAATTCTTTAATAGACGCAATCACCGGTCGAATATTGATTAGTTGTTGTGGAGTAATAGTATTCGTATCTTGAATTGACATTCTCTCACGAACAACACGTTCCATTCTTGATAATCCGATACGGAATTGGTTTTGCAGAAGCTCACCAACAGAACGTAAACGACGATTACCTAGATGGTCGATATCATCTGTATCTCCAACCTGATGTAACAGGTTAAAGAAATAGCTAATAGAAGAAAGAATATCCGCTTGTGTAATATTCTTAACGCCTTCTTCAACATAGGCATTTCCAATGACATTAATGACTTGTTCGCCATCCGGATCATTTGGAGCGTAAATTTTAATAGATTGAAGAATCGTTTCTTCATCAATTACGCCGCCTGATGGTTGAAGTGTTTTAAAACCAATGCCATTCTCTAAATACGGAATGACACGATCTAGCGTTCTACGATCAAGAAGAGTATCTTTTTCTACGATGATTTCACCTGTTTCAGGATCAACAAGTGTTTCCGCTAAACGTTGATTAAACAAACGGTTTTTAATATGAAGTTTTTTATTAATCTTGTAACGACCTACACTTGCAAGATCGTAACGCTTAGGATCAAAAAAGCGTGATTCTAATAAACTTTTTGCGTTATCTACTGTCGGAGGTTCTCCTGGACGTAGACGCTCATATATTTCTAGTAATGCTTTTTCTGTACTTTCTGTGTTGTCTTTCTCAAGCGTGTTACGTAAATATTCGTTCTCACCGAATAAATCGATGATTTCTTGATCAGAGCCGAACCCAAGCGCGCGTAAAAGAACCGTTACCGGTAATTTTCGGGTACGGTCGATACGAACATACACGACATCCTTCGCATCTGTTTCATACTCTAACCATGCACCACGGTTTGGAATTACCGTTGCAGTAAAGCCACGTTTTCCATTTTTATCAACTTTACCACTAAAATAGACACTCGGTGAACGAACCAATTGAGAAACAATTACACGTTCTGCACCATTGATAACGAATGTTCCTGTTTCTGTCATGAGTGGGAAGTCACCCATAAATACGTCTTGATCTTTTACTTCACCAGTTTCTTTATTGATCAAACGCACCTTAACTCGAAGTGGTGCTGAATAAGTAACATCTCTTTCTTTTGATTCTTCGACAGAATACTTTGGCTCACCTAAACTGTAATCAATGAACTCTAGAGATAGGTTACCTGTAAAATCTTCAATCGGGGAAATATCCTGGAACATCTCCCTAAGACCCTCATCAAGAAACCACTGATAAGAAGAGGTTTGAATCTCAATAAGATTTGGTAATTCTAAAACTTCACTAATACGAGCATAACTTCTTCGTTGGCGGTGTCGTCCATACTGAACTAGTTGACCTATCAACCCATTCACCCCTCATATCAAGCGTTATTAATCTTGCTAATTTATAAATACTTACTAATTATTAAAGTCTACTTTGGGAAACTTATATAATCAGTAAGAATGTTAACCACAAATCAAAATGATAGGACACATAACGCAGCCTATCAATTCCTAAATTACTCGACTTTTCATGCCAAATATGCACTGGTTTTTGTCTTTATAATTGCATTTAGGCAATAAAAAACAACCTTTTTTATAGACAAAAAGAAAAAGGGTTTCTACTAAGAAAACCACACTTTCAAAAACAAACTATTGATTTTATTAGTTTTTCCATACATACTATATTTATACATATATTTAATTTTTTAGTTATACATGGAAAAATTACATATCGGCATTATATAATGCTACCACACGAAAAATAGCCAGTCAACAGGTTTTTGTTTTTGTCAAGCACATTTTTTAGGCCCACACGATGTGGGTCACAAAGACGTTGCCACAGGACGTGGCGTTCTTAGTCTTTGACCCTAAGCCCGATTGTTCGTACAGCTTTAATAATATGGTAGCCTTTTTTTCTCGCAACGACTTCTACCTCTTCAAAAACTGTTTCAAGCTTCTGTATTGCAGATGGAGCTCCCTGCTTCTTTTGGATCACAACCCAAAGCTCTCCTCCAGGTACTAAATACTGATAACTTTCTTCCAAAATATGATGAACGACCTTTTTCCCTGCACGAATTGGCGGGTTAGAAATAATCGCAGCAAAACCACGAGTTTCTACTTTTGTAAATAAATCACTTTGGTGAATTTCAACATTGTGAACTTTATTCATTTCCGCATTCTTTTTCGCAAGCTCAATCGCTCGCTCATTCACATCAATCATTTCAACTGAACGTTCATTATGTACTTTTGCTAGCGCAAGACCAATCGGCCCATACCCACAACCAATATCTAAAAACGGACCAGCAACTTTAGGAGCACGAAATTCCTCTACTAGTAATCTCGACCCAAAGTCAACCTCGTCTTTCGAAAAAACACCGCTATCGCTTGTAAAAGAAAAAGAATGTCCCTTTAAAGCAAATGTCCATGTTTTTTGATTACTTGCTACCGTAGGTTTGCTAGTATAATAATGTTCGGCCATTTATGTATCTCCCAACATAAGAGTATATGAACAGTATACCCGTATCATTCCAAAACAATGAAAGTTTAAAAAAAGCTCGCTTTCTTAGCGAGCTTTTTCTTACGTTCATTAGTTATTACTTAACTTCTACGCCAGCTCCAACTTCTTCAAGTTTAGCTTTAACTTCTTCAGCATCTTCTTTAGAAACGCCTTCTTTGATTGGCTTTGGAGTGTTGTCAACAAGTTCTTTAGCTTCTTTTAAGCCAAGACCAGTGATTTCACGAACAACTTTGATAACCTTGATTTTTTGTGCACCAGCGTCTGTTAATACAACATCAAATTCAGATTGCTCAGCAGCAGCTTCAGCAGCGCCACCAGCAGCTACAGCTACAGGAGCAGCAGCAGTTACACCAAATTCTTCTTCGATTGCTTTTACTAGGTCATTTAGTTCTAAAACAGTCATATTTTTAACTGCTTCAATGATTTGTTCTTTAGTCATTAGAAAATCCTCCTTAAATAATTATCCTATTTGTATTTCGATTTGTATGTTTGTATTACGATTAAGCGCCTTGCTCTTCCTTTTGCTCTGCAACTGCTTTAGTAGCAAGTGCAAGGTTGCGGATTGGAGCTTGAAGTACGCTAAGCAACATAGAAAGTAAACCTTCGCGTGATGGTAGATCAGCAAGAGCTTTAACTTCCTCAAGAGTTGCGATGTTTCCTTCGATAACACCTGCTTTAATTTCTAATGCTTCATGCTTTTTCGCGAAGTCATTAAGAATTTTAGCAGGAGCAACTACGTCTTCATTACTGAATGCAATTGCGTTTGGTCCTGTTAATGCATCATTTAAACCAGCAAGCTCAGCTTGTTCTGCAGCGCGGCGAGTTAATGTGTTTTTATACACTTTGAAATCAATGCCTGCCTCACGAAGCTGCTTACGTAGTTCTGTTACTTCTGCAACAGATAGACCGCGGTAGTCTACAACGACAGTTGATTTACTTGCACGGAATTTGTCTGCAATTTCGGTTACGATTTGTTGCTTTTGTTCTACTGCACGACTCATTCTTCTACACCTCCTGTGAGTAATTTCAGACACTTGAAACCGTTCGGTGTTAGAGGGTGTTCAAAACGAACACATATCTAGATTAAAAAACCTCTATGCCAAGTAGACACAGAGGTAGTATTGATCAAGTTTATATACTACACCTCGGTAGGAGATTAAGCTTCGTAAAAAGCCCCTACTGTCTACGGTACAAATGCTATTCATTTGTTAACAACAAAATTTATTATATGAAATGCTTTCGCAAAAGTCAATATCCACTATTTTCTAATTAAAAAGTAGAAGCGTCAACTTTTACGCCAGGTCCCATCGTAGATGATACAGCAATGTTCTTCATATAAGTACCTTTTGCTGCAGATGGTTTAACCTTAAGCATAGTTTCATAAATTGTAGTGAAGTTCTCAATTAATTTTTGATCGTCAAATGAGACCTTACCAATTGGAACATGGATGTTTGAAGATTTATCAATGCGGTATTCAACTTTACCAGCTTTGATTTCGTTAACAGCTTTTGTTACGTCAAAAGTAACAGTACCTGTTTTAGGGTTTGGCATTAAACCTTTAGGTCCTAATACACGACCAAGCTTACCAACTTCACCCATCATGTCAGGAGTAGCTACGATTACATCAAACTCAAACCAACCTTGGTTGATCTTGGTGATGAACTCGCTATCGCCAACATAGTCAGCTCCAGCAGCTTCTGCTTCTTTTGCTTTTTCACCTTTAGCGAAAACTAATACACGTTGAGTTTTACCAGTACCGTTTGGTAGAACAACCGCACCACGAATTTGTTGGTCAGCTTTCTTAGGGTCAACTCCTAAACGGAATGCTACTTCAACAGTCGCATCAAATTTAGTTGTGTTTGTTTTCTTTACTAGTTCAATTGCTTCTGCAACTGAGTAAGTTTTTGTACGGTCTACTAATTTAGCAGCTTCAACGTACTTTTTACCTCTTTTTGCCATTATCATTTCCTCCTCAATTGTGGTTTTAACGGAATAACCTCCCACGTCAAGCAAACAGCATCATTTTTCATGCTGACGCTAGACAAAACAAAGGTTGCGAACGAAAGAAAAGAGATGTTCCATCCGCAACCCCCTAAAAACATTGTAACAACTAGGAATTAGTCTTCAATAACAATTCCCATGCTACGAGCAGTACCTTCAACCATACGCATTGCAGATTCAACACTTGCCGCATTTAAATCAGGCATTTTTGTTTCTGCAATCTCGCGTACTTTATCACGCTTAACTGTTGCAACTTTATTACGGTTAGGTTCACCTGAACCAGACTCAATACCAGCCGCTTTCTTTAAAAGAACTGCAGCAGGAGGAGTTTTTGTAATAAATGTAAATGAACGATCTTCATAAACTGTGATTACAACAGGAATAATTAAACCAGCTTGTTCTGCTGTACGAGCATTGAACTCCTTACAGAATCCCATGATATTAACACCTGCTTGACCTAACGCTGGTCCAACTGGTGGTGCTGGGTTTGCTTTACCCGCTGGAATTTGTAATTTAACCTCTTTAATTACTTTTTTAGCCACGAGACACACCTCCTTAAAGTCCGTGATGTGGTAATAGGGGTTTACCCTCCCACTCATCTATTCTTTACATTCAATAAAGAACGGTTATCATAACTAGTCTTGAGTATTTCAAGACATACTGACCTATGCAATATTACCACTTTTCAATTTCAATATCAAGTTTTTCTTGATTAGATTTTTTCAATTTGTGTAAAATCCAATTCAACTGGTGTTTCACGACCAAACATGTTTACAAGGACCTTTACTTTTTGCTTATCTACATCAAGATCTTCAATTGCACCAGTGAAATTTGTAAATGGACCCTCTTTTACACGAACTGTTTCTTTCAATTCGAAATCCACTTCCATTGGTCTTTCATCCATTCCCATTCTCTTAAGTAGGAACGTAACCTCTTCCGGTAATAGTGGTGTTGGTTTTGAACCAGAACCGGCCGATCCAACGAAACCTGTTACTCCAGGTGTGTTACGTACAACATACCAAGAATCATCGGTCATGATTAGTTCAACTAATACATATCCTGGGAATACTTTCTTTTTAACAATTTTCTTCTTCCCATTCTTAATTTCTGTCTCTTCTTCTTCTGGTACCACAACGCGGAAGATTTTATCTTGCATGCCCATTGACTCGACACGTTTTTCTAAATTTGCTTTTACTTTATTTTCGTACCCTGAATACGTATGAACAACATACCAATTCTTTTCCATAAGCTAGGACTAACTTGTCCTTCACTCCCTTTACCTAAGTTTAAAATCGTTTGACGTTCTATTTTTTGCAATTAAAAAAACCCGTACCCGGGCTTTTTCCTAAAACATTCTTTATTCTCTATCCATCATTATACCATGAGTGTACAGTGTTTATTCAAGTACTAAACGAATTAATTCGGAAATTCCAAGATCAATCACGGCAAAAAACACAGATACAAAGATTACCGTAGTTAACGTAACAATTGTATAGCGTGTGAGTTCCTTTCTCTTTGGCCAGCTTGTTTTCTTCATTTCTCGAACTACTTCACGAAAAAACTTGGTTAAGCGTTTCATCCATGTAACCTCCAACTTTATCAAAACAGTCCTAATCTATTTCGTTTCACGATGATTCGTGTGAGAATTGCAAGTCTTACAAAACTTCTTCATTTCAAGTCGTTCAGCTGAAGTGCTATTCTTCATGGTGGAATAATTTCTACTGCCACATTCCACGCAGGCTAAAATTACCTTTTTTCGCATTTTATCACCTTCTATATAAAATGCTACTTGCATCTTTATTTTTTAAAAAAAGTCTCAATTTCCTTAAAAATGTAACACAGGCTTGATTTGTATGTCAATACCAGCCATCATCTGTAATTAACGGTAAAAAACGGAATTTTTATAATTTAATTTCTTGAATTTCTAAATACCGTTCTAATTTACGTTTAACACGCTGGAGTGCATTATCAATCGATTTAACATGTCGGTTTAGCTCCTCTGAAATCTCCTGATAGGATCTACCGTCCAAGTATAAGGATAATACTTTGCGCTCTAAATCACTTAAGAGCTCTGCCATTTTTAATTCAATGTCATCAAACTTTTCCCTATTAATGATTAATTCCTCAGGGTCCAAAATCTTCGCACCTGAAATAACATCCATTAATGTACGGTCAGATTCTTCATCATATATCGGCTTGTCCAACGAAACATAAGAGTTTAGAGGAATATGCTTTTGTCTTGTCGCCGTTTTAATCGCAGTAATAATTTGACGTGTAATACAAAGCTCCGCAAACGCTTTAAATGAAGATAGCTTGTCCTCTTTAAAATCGCGAATCGCTTTGTATAAGCCTATCATACCTTCCTGAACAATATCTTCACGATCTGCTCCAATCAAAAAATATGATCTGGCTTTTGCACGTACAAAATTTTTATACTTATTGATTAGATAGTCCAATGCCTCACTTTCTCCAGCATGAACCAATTCCACGACTTCCTCATCCTCTAGTCGGTCATAATATAACCTGTTGCCATAATCATCGAAGCTTGAACTCACACCGATCCCTCCGACCTACCTTAGATGTTGTTTCCTGCCAAAAATAGGAATTACTGTCTTGCATTATCTGGTAATCCCTACTATCATAAAATTCTTTATCTAGAAATATTATACAGGAGTGCTTTTCCAAGCGTCAACCGCTCATCGCTGTCCTCGACGCCATTTTTCAAATATTTCTGCAATTTCGTCGGAAAGTGGAATTTTTGACACGCTTTTTTCTTGATAGGTTGTCTTGACATCCTTTTGAATTCCAGACTCCACGACTTCCATCTCGGTTAATAATTCTCTTGCCGATTTTCGTAAAGCCCCTTGTCCGAAAATCTGCCATTGCTCCGTAAAATCCGAAGTCGCTACATGGATTTGTGTTTTGATATTGCTTAATTGTTTGGCAAGCTTTTCGATTCGTTCATCAGCCGTCTCATTTTCACGGGTGAAAATGACTTCAATCTTTCGACTTTTCGTTTTTGTTTCAATTCCTGGTACGAGGTGTGCATCAAATACAACAATCACCTTATATCCTGTATACGCCTGATATTCAGCCATCTTTTCGATTAATAAATCACGCGCTGCTGAAAAGTCCTTTGTTTTAAGAAGACGTAGTTCTGGCCAAGCACCAATTATGTTGTAGCCATCGACTAGCAGGATATCCATTTGGTTTATTCCCCTAACGGATTCCGCTTACGATATACCTCATACATAAGTAGACTTGCAGCAACAGAAGCATTTAAAGAGGTTACTTTTCCTTCCATCGGTAATCTAAGGAGAAAATCGCATTTTTCCTTCACGAGACGCCCCATGCCTTTGCCCTCACTGCCAATTATTAAGCCAATCGGCATTTTACCATCGACATTTCGATAATCCTCTTTACCCTTTGCATCTGTTCCAACAATCCATACACCACGGTCCTTTAATTCATCAATCGTTCTTGCTAGATTCGTTACACGCGCAACTGGTATATATTCAATCGCTCCCGTTGAGGCTTTCGCGACTGTCGCTGTTAAACCAACTGCTCTTCTTTTCGGTATGATAACCCCATGTGCCCCAACTGCATCAGCCGTACGAAGAATCGAACCAAGGTTATGAGGGTCCTCTAACTCATCTAACAGAATAATAAATGGAGCTTCATTTCGTTTTTCCGCAACTGCCAATATATCATCAACCTCAGCATACTCATATGCCGCTACTTGCGCGACAACTCCTTGATGATTCCCTTCAACCATTTGGTCAATCTTCTTTTTCGGAACAAATTGAACCATTACATTTCTTTCTTTTGCAAGAGAAGTAATCTGATTCATTTGCCCTTTATTCGAGCCTTCTGCAATCCAAATTTTATTAATATCCCGCTCTGATTTTAGTGCCTCAATTACAGGATTTTTTCCAATCGTATAATCACTTGCCATTTCTTTTTCCTCCTTTCTTAAGATTCAATGATTCGAAATGCTTCTTCAACAACGGAATAAATTCTATCTGTATCATTTTGTAAAAAAAGATAACCTAGTAAAGCTTCAAATGCAGTGCTGTATCGGTACGTCTGGACATCTGTATTTTTAGGGATGGTCCCACTCTTCGCGTTGCGGCCCCTTCTAATTACCCCTTGTTCCACTTCAGAAAAAAACTCTTCATCCAGCATCTTGTGAATCACAGCGGACTGAGCTTTGGCTGAAACATAATGCTTCGCCTGGTTATGAAGTTGGTTGGGTCTCACGCTTCCCTTTTGCAAAAGGTAATGCCGTACATACGTTTCATATACGGCATCACCCATATAAGCAAGAGCAAGACTATTTAATTGATGGCTATCAATTTGATTGTCTGATAAAAACTTCATTGATTATCCTCTTTTCCATCTTGTCCCTTGAGGAGTGTCTTCAAGAATTATGTTCATGGCTTTTAACTGGTCACGAATTTGATCAGATAAAGCAAAGTCGCGATCCTTACGTGCTTGGATTCGCTTGGCGATTAATTCCTCGATTTCCTCATCAAGTAATTGTTCACCCTCTAATTTTAGCCCAAGCGTATCAAACAATACCTCGAACTCTTGTAAAAAGGCTTCGATGACTTTTCCTGACGTGTTCTTCTCCTGTAAATAATAATTCGCTTGTTTCGAAAGGTCGAACAAAACAGAAATTGCGTTAGCTGTATTAAAGTCATCATCCATCGCGACAATAAATTCATTACGGAAAGCAGCTATTTTTTCTAACCATTCTTCATCATTATTTGTTAGATTTGTACTGCTTTCTAAACGATGCTTTAAATTTGTATAAGAGGTACGTAATCGTTCTAACGCATTTTTTGTACTTTCTAGTAATTCAAGGTTGTAGTTAATTGGATGGCGATAATGAACAGACAGCATGAAAAAGCGTAATACCTGTGGGTCCACATCTTTAATAATATCGTGAACCAATATAAAGTTCCCAAGAGATTTTGACATTTTTTCATTGTCAATATTAATATAGCCGTTGTGCATCCAATAGTTTGCAAATGTCTTACCATTCACTGCTTCTGATTGCGCAATTTCGTTTTCATGATGGGGGAATGCTAAATCCTGACCACCTGCGTGAATATCAATCGTTTCACCCAAGTATTTCTTAGCCATCGCTGAGCATTCAATATGCCATCCTGGACGGCCATTACCCCATGAGCTTTCCCAGTAAATTTCCCCAGGCTTCGCACTCTTCCATAGCACGAAATCAAGGGCATCCTGCTTTTTATCTCCTACTTGAATTCTCGCACCAACACGAAGTTCATCAATGGATTGGTGTGAAAGCTTTCCATATTCCTTGAATTCTCTTGTACGATAGTAGACGTCACCTTCCGATTCATAGGCGTACCCTTTTTCAATCAGAGCTTGGATGAAATCAATGATAATATCCATGCTTTCTGTTACCCTTGGATGAACATCTGCCTTTTTGCATCCTAGGGCTGACACGTCCTCAAAATAAGCATTGATAAAACGCTCCGCAATCGTTGGCACATCTTCTCCTAATTCATTTGCTGCTTTGATTAATTTATCGTCAACATCTGTGAAGTTGGATACATAATGAACGTCATAGCCTCTAAATTCAAAATAGCGACGGACTGTATCAAATACAATAGCAGGGCGTGCATTCCCTATATGGATATAGTTATAAACGGTCGGACCGCACACATACATTTTTACCTTATTTTCTTCAAGTGGTTTAAACTCTTCCTTCTTTCGTGTTAGCGTATTATATATGTGAATGGGCATTATCCTTTGCTCCTTCCTTTTGGTGTATTTCCTCTTTTAGGCTTTTTATTTCATTTTCTAGTTCTCTGATTTTATCTAAAACTGGGTCTGGTAAATCCCGATGATTTAAATCCTTGCTATTTCTAATTTTGACCCCATCTTGAATCACAACTCTACCAGGTATCCCGACAACCGTCGAATTCGGAGGAACATCTTGCAGAACAACCGAACCCGCTCCTACCTTTGAATTTTCTCCAATTGTAATCGATCCTAATACTTTTGCTCCTGTTGCAATAAGGGCGTTGTCCTTAATTGTGGGATGTCGCTTTCCTTTTTCTTTCCCTGTACCGCCAAGTGTTACACCTTGAAACACGGTCACATTATTCCCGATTTCACACGTTTCACCAATTACTACACCCATGCCATGGTCAATAAAAAAGCGGCGGCCAATCTTGGCTCCAGGGTGAATTTCGATTCCAGTGAAAAAACGGCTAATTTGCGACACCATTCTTGCTAAGAAAAACATCTTCCGTTTGAAGAGAAAATGCGCTACACGATGTGCCCAAATGGCATGCAATCCAGAATAAGTCAAGATTACCTCAAAATGAGTTCTCGCCGCTGGATCCTGTTCAAATACAACCTCGATATCCTCTTTCATTCGTCTAAACACGGTCAACCCTCCTTATTAGAAAAGCGCAGGCGCCTTGCTCAGCCCCGACAAGCACAAGACCGGCGCTGACAGAAGGTGCTTTTTACCTTCAGAAGCGATTGACTTGTGACCTCGAGGGGCTAGGCGCTGAAGCTAGACATTACCTTTTTCGATAAAATAAAAAGCGCCCCTGTGTATAAAACACAGAGACGCTACGTTCACGCGGTTCCACTCTGTTTAGGTAATGATAACGAACATTACCTCAACTTAATCTCTTAACGGTGAGACGCCGCTTTTATCTACTTCGTTGACGGTTCGATAAAAGACTCAAAGGTGCATTTCAATAAGTATTTTCCTTAAACCACTTTCAGCCGGTGATGGTTCTCTCTGTTCGTATCTGCTTCGTTTTCGCAAATACTTTAAAGTAAATGACTTATTTACTCTCCTTATCAACACTTTTACAATATAAATTTATTTAACTATACTATATTACATTTTCAGCCAGATGTTAACTAATTAAACTCTTTAGGCGAGAAATAATTTTTTCTTTTCCTAAAAGATGAATCGCTTGTGGCAGATCGGGACCATGAAGCTGACCAGTTGCAGCTGCACGAATTGGCATGAAAAGGTTCTTCCCTTTTTGCCCTGTTCCTTTTTGAACGGCTTTAATGGCTGCCTTAATCTCATCGGCACCAAATGTTTCAAGACTTTCAACCTCTTGTAAAAAGGCCTTTAATACTTCAGGAACAGTCTCACCTGAAAGAACTTCCTTCGCATCTTCCTCAAGTGTTACTTCATCCTTAAAGAAAAGACCGGTGAGTTCAACGATTTCCGCACCATAGTTCATCTTTTCTTGGTGCAGGGCAATTAAGTCGCGTGCCCATTGCTTGTCAGCATCACTTAATGGCTCACTCAATCTTCCTGCTTTGATTAAATGTGGCAATGAAAGCTCAACTAAGCGATCAAGATCAATATTTTTCATATATTGATTGTTCATCCATTTAAGCTTATTTGTGTCAAATACAGCCGGTGATTTAGATAGACGTGCCGGATCAAAAATATCAACAAACTCTTCTTTTGTATGAAGCTCTTCTTCTCCACCTGGTGACCAACCTAATAACGTAATAAAGTTAAATAAGGCCTCAGGCAGGTATCCAAGTTCCTCATATTGCTCAATAAATTGAATAATCGATTCATCACGCTTACTAAGCTTTTTATGGTTTTCGTTTACGATTAATGTCATATGTGCATACGTTGGAATATTCCAATCAAGTGCTTCATATACCACCATTTGCTTTGGAGTATTTGAAATATGGTCTTCCCCGCGTAATACGTGTGAAATTTCCATTAGATGGTCATCAATAACTACTGCAAAATTATAAGTTGGAGTCCCATCCTTCTTCACGATTACATAATCGCCCATGCCTTCAGATTCAAAAGAAATTTCACCTTTTACCATATCATTAAACGTGTAGACCTTCCCTTCAGGAATAATGATACGAATACTTGGCTGTCTTCCTTCACTTACTAAAGCTTCCTGTTGGTCCTTAGTTAAGTGACGGCATTTTCCTGAGTAATGAGGTGTCTCACCACGTGCCATCTGCTCTTCACGTTCTTGTTCAATTTCTTCTTCTGTACAATAGCATTTATAAGCGAGTCCTTTTTCAAGAAGCTCCGTATAATATTTTTGATAAATCTCATTACGTTCTGATTGACGATATGGCCCATACTCGCCACCAACATCCGGTGCTTCATCCCAATCGATTCCAAGCCATTTTAAATATTTCAGCTGACTTTCTTCGCCGCCTTCAATATTTCGTTTCTTGTCTGTATCTTCAATACGGATGATGAATTTTCCGTTTTGGTTTCTTGCATATAGATAATTAAATAAGGCCGTTCTTGCGTTTCCTATATGTAAATGTCCTGTTGGACTTGGTGCATAGCGCACACGTACGTTATTTGACATTAAAGTACCCTCCGTTACAACGCATAGTATCTTTTAGATATTTTAACACAATACTTGAATCAGTTATCTACCTTTTGGAGCAAGACCGCCACCTGTGCGGCAATTCCCTCGCCACGACCAGTAAAGCCTAATTTTTCAGTCGTTGTCGCTTTCACATTCACGAGTGTTGGATCTGCTTCTAGCAACTGGGCAACCCGGGCTCTAATTTGTTCAATATATGGAGCCATCTTTGGTTTTTGAGCAATAATCGTGCAATCGATATTCCCAAGTCTATAGCCCTTTTCCTTTACCAATTTCCATACATGCTCTTGAAGTTTTGCAGAATCAGCATCCTTGAAATTCGGGTCAGTATCTGGAAAATGCTTGCCTATATCTCCTTCTCCGATCGCCCCAAGGCAGGCATCAGACACGGTGTGAAGTAACACATCTGCATCCGAATGTCCTAGTAATCCTTTTTCATATGGAATGGTAATTCCACCAATAATTAACGGGCGGCCTTCAACCAATTTGTGAACATCAAAGCCCTGTCCAATACGAAACATGGGTATTCCCCCTTTTTAAATAGTTTTTTGTTGTCTAGTTCCAGGTGCCATCGGCTCTATGGTCTAGCCAATCGCTTCGGAAGGTAAAAGGCACCTTCTGTCAGCGCTCAATTTATGCTTGTCGCCGATAAGCGCACCTTGCACTTTTCTATTAGTTTGTCCAGCTTTGTAAAATCGCTTCCGCAAATACTAAGTCATCTGGTGTTGTTAGTTTTATATTTAAGTAATCGCCTTTAACAATATATACTTGTTTTGGGATTCTTTCAACGAGACTAGCTTCATCTGTACCAAGATACGCTTCTTTTTTAGCCAACTTATGAGCTTCTTGTAAGATAGAAACATGAAAAGCTTGTGGGGTTTGGATGGCCCACAAGCTAGAACGTTCAACTGTTTCTTCTACATATAAATCATGAGAGACACGTTTGATTGTATCCTTTACGGGAACCGCTAGCACGGCTGCACCCTTTTTTGTTGCTACATTAACTAGCTCATGAACATGCTTTCGTTTCAGGAATGGTCTTGCACCATCATGAACTAACACAATATCTGTATTCTTCACTGCTTGCAAGCCATTATAGACACTATACTGGCGCTCACCGCCACCCTGTATGAAAGAAATACCCTTTTTGATGTGATACGTTTGGACCAACTCTTCAAAAATGCGCTGTTCATCCTTATTGATGACTAAAATAATTCCAGAACACATTGGGTCATGTTCAAAAACTCGTAATGTATGAATAATAACTGGAATTGATGCCAATTCGATGAATTGTTTATTCTTTCCTGCGTTCATTCTTTTTCCTTGTCCTGCCGCAGGGATTACAACCTGATAATCCACCCCGTAACGCCCCTTATAATGCTTTCTCAAGTAATTTTGGCTTTGCGAAAATCATTCGACCCGCTGATGTTTGTAAAACACTCGTTACAAGGACATCAATGCGCTTCCCGATATAATCACGGCCCTCTTCTACTACAATCATCGTACCGTCATCTAAATATGCGACACCTTGATTATGCTCTTTTCCATCCTTAATGACTTGAACGCTTAACTCTTCACCAGGTAATACCACTGGTTTCACCGCATTCGCAAGATCATTAATATTCAACACTGCCACATTTTGCAGCTCACACACTTTGTTTAGGTTAAAGTCATTTGTCACGACTACACCCATCGTTAATTTCGCAAGCTTGACTAACTTACTATCAACCTCTTGAATATCGTCAAAATCGCCTTCGTAGATTTCAACCTTGATTGATAGTTCTTTTTGAATTCGATTTAAAATATCTAGTCCTCTTCTACCGCGGTTTCGTTTTAACACGTCTGAAGAATCGGCAATATGCTGAAGTTCCTCTAACACAAACCGAGGAATGACGATTGTTCCTTCAAGAAATCCGGTTTGGCATATATCCGCGATACGTCCATCAATAATAACACTTGTATCTAAAATTTTAAGTTTTTTCGCTTGCGGGTTTACTTCTTCTTCCTCTAAGCTTTTCTTCTTACCTGCTCGGTTAATAGAGAATAAGTTCACAAGCTCATCCCGCTTTTTAAAACCAACCTGGAAACCTAAATATCCTAAAAGCAGGGTAATGAAGATAGGAAGCACTGTATTAACAACCGAAAATGAAATACGGTCTAATGGAATCACAATTAAAAACGCAACAATTAGTCCCGAAATCAAGCCTAAGCTTCCAAATAAAACATCTGTAACAGGAGCTTTGATCAATGACTCTTCAAGCCATTTAATTAACCCTACAATATAATCTACTAACCAAAAAGTAACAATAAATAATATAATAGCACCTAAAATCGCAAGCGTATATGAATTATTTAGATATGGAATATTGTCGATATTTAACAGCTTCAATAAATCCGGTAGATAAACAATTCCAATCATACCTCCGACGATTAGAAAAAAGAGCTGCACAATACGTTTTAACATTCCTTCACCTCCTCCTATTCATTATCATTATAAACACTTTATAATAATTGAAACCTACAATAAATAGCTTTTTTCAAAATGTAAACAGAATGACATAGATGTGTAAAGCGCTACTCATATATTATTTTTAAATCCTAACAAAATTATTACTTCTTCGGTAAAAAATTATTTTTCTTGGCGATATTATGGAAATATGGATGTCCATCTATTTCACACTTACTATACGAATAAAGAAATAAAAATGTTTCATTTTGAATGAATTTTTTAACATGCCATTTTAGATTATTTTCCTAGTGTATGTTGAATGGCTTGCCTAATATCACTCACACCTATAACTTCGATTCCCTTTGGAATGGACCAACCGCCTAAATTTCGTTCAGGAAGAATCACTCGCTTAAAGCCAAGCTTTGCCGCTTCCTGGACCCGCTGCTCAATTCGTGAAACACGTCTTACTTCTCCGGTTAAACCAACTTCTCCAATAATGACATCTGCTGGATTAGTCGATTGATCTCTAAAGCTAGAAGCAATACTCAAGGCAACCGCTAAATCAATCGCTGGTTCGTCTAGCTTTACACCACCTGCGACCTTCAAATATGCATCCTGATTTTGCAGGAGAAACCCTGCTCGTTTTTCTAATACAGCCATTAATAAAGACACCCGGTTATGGTCTATACCAGTTGCCATACGGCGTGGATTACCAAAACTAGATGGTGATATCAATGCTTGAATTTCAACAAGAACGGGTCGTGTACCCTCCATTGAAGCGACAACGGTTGAACCTGCAGCACCTGCTGAACGTTCCTCAAGAAAGATTTCAGAAGGGTTCGCAACTTCTTCAAGACCGGTTTCCTTCATCTCAAAAATACCCATTTCGTTCGTTGAACCAAAACGGTTTTTTACAGCACGTAAAATTCGATACGTATGATGACGTTCCCCTTCAAAATAAAGAACGGTATCAACCATATGCTCTAGTAAACGCGGACCTGCGATATTCCCCTCTTTCGTAACATGACCCACGATAAAAATGGCAATCCCGTTAGTCTTCGCAATTCGCATTAACTCCGCTGTACATTCTCGCACCTGGGAAACACTTCCGGGAGCAGAGGTAACCTCAGGGTGATAAATGGTTTGAATGGAATCAATAACAACAAAGGATGGATTTAACTCGGTAATTGTCTGGGAAATAAATTCAAGGTCTGTCTCTGCTAAAACATACAATTGATCAGAGGAAACCCCTAGACGGTCAGACCTTAGCTTCGTTTGTTTGACGGATTCTTCTCCGGAAATATATAAAACTTTGTTTTGTTTGGCTATTTGTGAGGATACTTGAAGCAGCAAGGTAGACTTCCCGATACCTGGGTCACCGCCAATTAAAACAAGTGAACCCTGGACGATTCCGCCGCCAAGAACTCGATTAAATTCCTTGTTTGTTGTATACATCCTAGGTTCATTTACTGACTCGATCGAAGTGATTGGTGAAGGCTTGCGTTGAACTGTGGGACTTGAATGAGCAAAAGCACCTTTTCTAGCTGGTTTATGTAGAGTTTCCTCGACTAATGAATTCCACTCACCACATCCGGGGCATTTTCCCATCCATTTTGGTGATTCATAGCCACAGGATTGACAGGTAAATTTTGTCTTTGTTTTTGCCATTGACATTAATCCTTTCCTTTGAAAAAAAGAGGTATACACGAATCGACTATTGATGTATACCTCTCTTACAATTGCTTTTTTATTTCACTATTGCCTTTGTTTCTTCGGCTTCTTTCGTATGGATCACGAATTCTCCATTATCAAAGTCCATTACAATTTTCTTTCCTTTTTCGATATTACCTCGTAATAATTCTTCAGACAAACGGTCTTCAATTTGTTTTTGAATCGCGCGGCGTAATGGACGTGCTCCGTATTCTGGATCATACCCTTCTTCAGCAATTCGGTCTTTAGCAGCTTCTGTTAATTCAAGCTCGAACTCTTGCTCCCTCAGACGTTTTGTTAACTGATCTCCCATAAGGGTAACGATTTCTCTCAAATGTTTCTTCTCTAGCGAGTGGAAGACAATCGTTTCATCGATACGGTTAAGGAACTCCGGACGGAAAGCTTTCTTTAGCTCTTCCATTACTTTATCCTTCATGTTTCGATAATCTTGTTTCTCATCGTCAAGCGCAAAGCCGACATATTTGTTTCGCTTTAATGTGCTAGCCCCAACGTTAGACGTCATAATTAAAATCGTATTTCTAAAATCAACCGTACGCCCCTTAGAGTCCGTCAAGCGACCATCCTCTAGAACTTGAAGTAAAATATTGAACACATCTGGGTGCGCTTTTTCAATTTCATCTAGCAGGACTACAGAATATGGCTTACGGCGAACCTTTTCTGTTAGTTGGCCACCTTCTTCATAGCCTACATATCCCGGAGGTGAACCTACTAGTCTCGATGTTGAGTGTTTCTCCATGTACTCAGACATATCTACGCGAATCATCGCATCCTCATCGCCAAAAATAGATTCAGCTAAGGCGCGTGCTAATTCTGTTTTCCCGACCCCTGTTGGTCCTAGGAAAATGAAAGAACCTGTTGGGCGCTTCGGATCCTTTAAACCAGCACGTGAACGTCTTACAGCCTTAGAAACCGCCTTAACAGCCTCTTCCTGACCAATTACACGTGAATGAAGAATCTCTTCCATGTTTAGTAATTTATCAGCTTCTGTTTGTGCTAGCTTTGAAACAGGGACTCCAGTCCAGCTTGATACGACCATTGCAATGTCATCAACTGTAACCTCAGAATTCTCTTGACCCTGCTTTTCCTTCCAGTTTTTCTTCGTTTCTTCTAACTGCTCACGAAGGCGTTGCTCTGAATCTCGTAATGAAGCAGCTTTTTCAAATTCCTGACTTTGAACAGCCGCATCCTTTTCCTTACGAACCTCTTCAAGCTTTAGTTCAAGCTCCTTTAAATTTGGCGGAGCTGTATATGAACGAAGACGAACCTTCGAACCAGCCTCATCAATTAAATCAATCGCCTTATCCGGTAAAAAGCGATCTGAGATATAACGGTCTGAAAGCTTCACCGCTTGAATGATTGATTCGTCAGAGATGGATACTCTGTGGTGTGCTTCATAACGGTCACGCAATCCCTTTAAAATTAAAATGGATTCCTCTACAGTTGGTTCATCCACCTGAATTGGTTGGAAACGACGCTCTAGAGCAGCATCTTTTTCAATATACTTTCTATATTCATCTAATGTTGTGGCACCGATACATTGCAGTTCGCCACGAGCAAGAGATGGCTTTAAAATATTTGATGCATCAATCGCACCCTCGGCACCGCCAGCACCGATTAATGTATGAAGTTCATCAATAAATAGAATGATATTGCCTGCTTGGCGAATTTCATCCATTACCTTTTTCAAACGATCCTCAAATTCTCCACGGTATTTCGTACCTGCAACAACAGTACCCATATCAAGTGTCATCACACGCTTATCGCGAAGTGTTTCTGGAACCTCGTTGTTTATAATTTGCTGAGCTAATCCTTCGGCAATAGCAGTCTTACCGACACCAGGCTCCCCGATTAAAACAGGGTTGTTTTTTGTACGGCGGCTAAGTACCTCAATTACACGTTGAATCTCTTTACTACGTCCAATCACTGGATCAAGGCTTCCTTCTCTTGCAATCGCCGTAAGATCACGTGCTAAGCTATCAAGGGTTGGCGTATTGGCATTTGCAGAACCTCCGCCATGATGCCCTGATGATGACTCATTGCTTCCCAATAATTGTAGAACTTGTTGACGAGCTTTATTGAGGCTTACTCCAAGATTGTTTAACACTCTTGCAGCAACACCTTCGCCTTCACGAATTAACCCAAGGAGGATATGCTCTGTTCCAACATAGGAATGACCAAGCTTACGTGCCTCATCCATCGATAACTCAATTACCTTTTTAGCACGCGGTGTGTAATGGATGGTCTGTGAGCCTTCCTGGCCTCGACCAATTAAGGCTTCTACCTCTTTTTGAATTTTTTCAGGACCTAACCCTAGTGCAAGCAAGGCCTTGGCAGCGATTCCTTCGCCTTCACGAATAAGACCTAATAATACATGTTCAGTTCCAATATTGTTATGTCCCAATCGTACAGCTTCCTCTTGAGCTAACGCTAGCACCTTCTGTGCACGCTCAGTAAATCTGCCAAACATCATAACCCATCACCCTCCATGTCAGTAGTCTTATTTTTTTCTAGCTTCAATCTTTCTCGAATAATAGACGCCCTTCTGACGTCTCTTTCATTTGGCCTTAATGCCCCACCAGCATACACCTGTAAGAATCCAGGTTGAGTTAAAATCATGAGTTCATTAAGGATGGTTCGTGATATATCCTTTATATAGCCTAGGTCAATACCCAATCGAACGTCTGACAAACACTTAGCTGCTTCCTTCGATTCAATGATCCGACTATTAGCTAAAACCCCGTAAGAACGAAATACACGGTCCTCCAACTGAATATTAGAAGTCTTCAAAAGTGCTTCTCGTGCGGAGCGCTCTTGTGCTATCAACTGTGCAACTACACTCTTTAAATCTTCCACAATATCCTCTTCCGTCTTTCCTAGCGTGATTTGGTTTGATATTTGAAAAATATTTCCTAACGCCTCACTGCCTTCACCATATATTCCTCTTACAACTAAACCCAGTTGATTGATTGCTGGAATGATACGACTCATTTGATGTGTAAGGATAAGTGCTGGAAGATGCATCATAACAGATGCTCTTAGTCCTGTTCCCACATTTGTTGGACAGCTTGTTAAATATCCTCTTGTTTCATCAAATGCATAATCAACATGTTCTTCGATCCAATCATCTAAATTATTGGCCACCTCTAAGGCCTGCGATAATTGTAACCCTGGGAATAAACATTGTATTCGGATATGGTCCTCTTCATTAACCATGATGCTAATTTCTTCATTTTCAGATAAAAGACAAGCTCCAAACGGAGAATTTTCAGCTAAATGTGGGCTTATTAAATGCTTTTCAACCAATACCCTTTTTTCAACGGGCTGAAGCTCCATCATTTTCAATAACTCAAATTCTCCAATAGAGGGAAAACTCTTTCCCACAAAACCTTTTTTAAAGACATCTACAATTTGCCCGGCCTCTTCATTTGAATAAACCGTTGAGAAGGGCACATTTTTCAGATTTCGAGCAAGTCTAATCCGTGAACTTAAGACAATATCTGAATCAGGACCTTCTTGACTCATCCAAGCACTTAAGGCTTGATTGATAAAATGCTCAAGTGACATTGATTAAACCTCCCCTTCTTTATAACCACTCAGCTTTTTTTCTAAGTCCCTTACGTGGTCACGAACATCTGCGGCTTTTTCAAATTCCTCTAACGAAATGTATTCCTGCATCTTTTGCTTTAGTTGTTCAATCTCTTTCCGAATATGGAAGGAGCCTCCGATTCGTTTTGGAATTTTCCCTGTATGATGTGTATTGCCACTATGCAGACGTTTTAAAATTGGGGTAAGTTGTTTTTCAAAGGTCGGATAGCAATTTGAGCAGCCAAAACGACCTACCTTTGCAAATTGTTGAAAAGTCATTTTACAGTTCTCACATTGTAAAACTTCATTTTGTTGAAATGCATTTTGCTTTGAGCCTGTATGTGGCTCAAACTGAAGAAGTCCTGCTAATAAGTTATCTATTGAAAAGCCAGATGTGCCTGGAAACATGAACATCTCACTTTTTTCCTGAACACAATGTTCACAAATATGAATTTCTGTTTTTTCACCATTAATAACCTTTGTAAAATGAAATGTCGATGGGCGTTGATTACATTCTTGGCATATCATAGTAACACCTTCCTACTTAATCAAATGCGCCTTGGCGTATTTGCGTCCGATTTTTTTGGCCTACAATATGGTAGGTCACAAAGACGTTGCCACAGGACGTGGCGTTCTTAGTCTTTGATCCTAAGCTCGAAAAGTTTCCTTTGAAAAACCGTGGCATCCGCCAGAGGCTTTAACTTAATTCAGCATGGGGTTGACCTTGCTGGATTAAGTTAATTTTTTACCTATACATGAGGGATGTAAGCATTGCCTTTAACATTCTTGCTCTTAATTCATCCCGATGTGGAAGCTCTATAAACAAGACAGAACGGTCAATTACACTCAGCATGATCTTCGCCTCTCTTTTCGAGATAACCTCCTCCTCAATCAACCGCAAAATGACATCTTCAGCACTTGTTTGAGAGATTCTTTTATCTATTAGACGTACGAGCTGGTTAATCAAATGAGAGTCGTCATTTGATTTCACCCTCATAATCCGAATGTAGCCTCCGCCACCTCTTTTACTTTCCACCAAATAGCCTCTCTCTAACGTAAACCTTGTATTTATCACATAGTTAATTTGAGATGGGACACATTCAAATTTATCGGCAATCTCACTTCTTTTAATCTCAACTATAGCTCGATCACTTGTATCAAGAACACTTTTTAAATAATGTTCAATGATATCAGATATATTCCTCACTATGACCACACCTCACCTTGACTTTGACTATATTTGACTATAATTATAATATAAAATGACTGCACTAATTTTTCAACTGTTTCGCATTTGAAATTGAAAGTCGGAATAGGCAATCATTTACCATTTGTGATGCTATACTATCCTATACTTTCCAAATTTGGTACACCTCTAAACACCAAATTAGAAAATTTTTTGTACCATTTCCTGCTTTGACATTTCCTCATACAATCGTAAACGTTCATTTTTACTGGCCACTTCCACATCAATTGTATATTGGCAATTATTATCCGTTTTATCCTTTGAATACTTAATATTAAAATCCCTTACCTTAAAACCATTATCCTTAAATAATTTTAAGATTCCTGAAAATGAGGAAATATCCTCATTAATAATGATATGTACAACTTTCCGTTTTCTGGATTTAAAAAAGAATTCTTCAAATCTGTTTAAGAAAATCAAACTCAGTAAAACTACAATTGTTGTTAAAATAGCTGGAGCATACATCCCAAGCCCGATGATTAGGCCTAAGCCAGCAACAACCCAAATCGATGCTGCCGTAGTTAACCCACGAACCGTTGCATCCCTCACCAAAATCGTCCCCGCACCCAAAAACCCAATCCCACTAATCACATATGAAGGTATACGTGCCGGATCAAAGCGGACATTTGTACTCATCTCCAAATAAGGTTGAAATCCATAAATAGACATCAGCATCATTAAACAAGAACCGACCCCAACTAATAAATGTGTACGGAATCCAGCAGGGTGCTTATGGACCTCTCTCTCTAATCCAACTAACCCACATAATAACGCTGCCATAAAAATACGAATCGACATCGTTAAAAATTCCTGAGTTTGGAACGATGCAATAAAATGTGTCATTGCTACATCTCCCCTGTTCTAAAGATCCTGTATCTAAAATATTCGATAGGTAATCAAAATCCCCTTTATATAAAAAGAAAAAAGACAGTGTTTTATAATTATACGATTCGTCTAAAAAGTTTATGATTTTCCGAAGACTCTTTTTTAGAATAGTATTTCGGTCTTAGGAATATAGACATTTTTATCATGAACAAACCGATTTAAAATATAGATAATTTTGCATGTGTAAAATTTAACATTTAATAAAGGATGGCTTTTAAAAAATGGGACAAATGTTAGTGGATGTTCCGCGGTGAATTATATGGCCTTTAAAGATTGATCTTATCTAAAATTTTTTGGTCTATCGGTTGGAAGATTACGCAAGATGATGTACTGATTATGCCGTTTGCGGTATATCATTTATTGGTTTTCGGGTCCGGCGATATACCGATTATGCCGTCTTGTGGTATATCATATATCGTTTTTCGGTTGAGCGATATACCGATTACGCTCTTGCGGTATACCATTTTACCGGAAAATCTCCGCCTTTTTTTCCTCTTCTGGTTACTCGATAAACAAAAAAGACCAACCTTATTGGCTGATCTTTTTTGGTGCCTA
>NZ_JBALOP010000017.1:0-94999 GCF_036962685.1 Bacillus sp. JJ1566
ATTATTGGGGGTCACATCATATAGGGGCTGCTTTCTTCATTAGAGTATTAGCTTTTAAAAGCCAAACTATTAACCTACCCTTAAAACCCACCAATTGCCCTAGCATACAAAAACGGATTAGTCCGCAAAGCCGACAATGTCTCCATATCCTTCAACATCTCCAAACTCTTAACCCCATACAAATTATTTATCTCAAGAATCCAAGGTTTATAATCTTTATCAATTATCAAATCAATAGCCACATCGGCAAAGTGACCGAGCTTTTGATCAAGAACGTTACAAACCTCTATACAGGCTACAATTGCATTATTCATAATCTGCTTGGCTTTCTCTGAATCTACTTGAAACACAATTCTAATTGCCTTTTCTCCTGTAGAAATGTGAGCGATTTGCTTTAAGTTCGTCACAATGCTTTCTTCTTGGGCTACTCTTCCTACAGAACCTTGACAAACCCATGTACCATTCACGTCTTTTTGCATGTACAGTCTAAAGTCTACGTGTTTGTTCTTGTAGATAGTAGGCATACCTTGTTGCAAGATATAATCTTCATATCGGATGTGTTGATCAAGGTAAGCCACCAATTCGTTAATCGTTCTAAATGTTTGCTTTTCCTTTTTGTAATTGGTTAAGTTAATGTGATCAACTTCTTTTTTGATCATATAAATACCTTCACCTTTTTTGCCTCGTATCGGTTTTAGGTAGACCATATCAAACATGGATAGCATGTCTTGTAGATCGTGCTTTTGTCTAAATAGATTCGTCCAGGGGACGAACCTTTTTAGACGTTCAGTAGATTCACAGATTTGCCAAAACTGGAGCTTATTAAAGAAGTTTGTATTAAAGAGCTTGTTTCCGAGGTTTATTCTTAAATTACGTTCTAGGTTACTTGGTATTCTGATTTTTTTAAATATCGAATCAGGATAAGGAAAGGTACCTTTTACCCAGCAAGTTTCTACCGTTTTTCCCTCAGGGTTATAATAGTATCCCTGAATGGTTTCATTTGAGGTATCAATACTATCACTCGTACAAATAAAGAGGAGACCTCCGATTTCATCATAGCGTTCTAAACGAGATTTGTAGGTTTCAAGTACTCTTGTTGTTAATCCATTTTTATTCTTTTTGGCAATAAATCCGATAATAGGACCAAGGTGAAGTGTATCCCCTTTTAGCTTGATTTCAAAATTAAGTGTCATAGGAAAAGTAAACGGGATGGAGTGTTCCGGGAGGCTTATGATATGCTCAGGTAGTGCGTATTGTTTTGTAATGGTAAATTGTTTAGACCAGTTTCCAAGCTTTAATAGGATTGTATTCGAATGAATATTATTGGTCTGCAAAAATTTATTAGATAAATAGAGAGTGGAATCATTTATATCAGTGCTTCGAAAATAATTTTCCTTCCTAAAATGTAACTGCACCATAACATACACCTCAACCTTAGTATAGTAAACAATTTATAATATGATGAATTCTGACTAAATGATTACCCTATTCTAGAAAATAGGTCAATAAACCGGATTTTATCATTAGCATTGGATACATAATTATGCTTCTCGTCAAACTCTGCTTAGTCAGTAGTGTCTTTTTTAACTACGGCAATTTATTTTGTCCTGGTCCCCACTCCAGAGTATTTGTCTGCATAAAATCAAAAAACCACAGCATCATTAACTGTGGGAGAAACCAAATTTTATACTTTATTATCTTTTGAAAAAGCAGCCCGGAATGATAGGGGCTGCTTTCTTCATTATACCTGTACTTCTTGTGACTCTGGGTAATCATTATCTACCCACGCGACACCTTCCGTTAGTTGATAACCTGCAATTGTTACAAGTCCTAGCATGAGTAAAAGCATTAATTTTTTCATTTTATCATCTCCCTTTTAGTGGTTGTTCAAAATGTGCGGTGAATATGACGCATCGAATTTCTGCGTTGGCTTGCTTCTCCGGTACTCAAATCTGCACCGCCTTGAAATTCTCGGTCCTCTTCAGCCTCCTTTTTGAACTCGAATTTTTATTAATTTAAATGACTATGTTTTTTCAAAGATGTAATGACCTTTGAAAAATAATAGCTTGCTAACTTATATTTATGATTTTCTTGATAGATTTTCCCTAGTTCCTCCGCATAATAAGCTACCTGGAGGTGATGATCAATGCCTTCAAAATATGGCAATGCATCTTTTTCAATAAATTTTGATAGATTCTCTGAATGTTGAAGTAAATAATCATAATAGGTGAAATGAATGTTGAATTCGGGAAGATCTTGATGCTTTTCTAGCGTAGCGAATCCTTCCTTCAGCCAAGTTCTGCACTCATCATAATCCCCAATTTTATAATACTCTTCAACTAAACCATGGATTGAGCGTAACCGGCCAATAACCATATGGTCTTCTTTATGTTCAAGGCTATTTCTAAATTGTTCGATGGCTTCGTTTGATTTTCCAAGCTTCGAATATAGAACACCTTGATTATGATAAATCAATCCTAATAAGGATGGATCTTTTATCCCTTCAGCTATCTTTGTTGCTAATAAATAATTTTCTTCCGCCATCTCAAATTCATCAATTTTTTCATAGCAAATGCCAAGTAAAATTTGACACTCAGCACTTCTTTTTAAATCATAAAGTGATTGATAGATGGCGAGAGCCTTCTGTATATACACGATACTTAAGGCTAATTTCCCCATTCGATTATTATTTAGCCCTTTATAGTAATACAAATCAGCCATTTCCCAGCCTTCAAAGTGGACACTGCTTGTTAGAATCTCTTCCGCTATCTTAAAATGCTCCTGTGCAACGGGAAACTGACTTTTAAAATAATAAAATTGGCCCACAATTTTTTCATAAAAATAATTCATGCGGATATCAAAAATATCTTTATATAAATCAATTTTCTTAATTTGCACTTCCGCTTTATCTAATTGTTTGATAAAAATAAAATACCTTAGCTCAAAAAGAACGAAGAAAATGGCAACCCTAGAATCATTTGTATTCTTACATTCATAGGATTCGTAAAATGTAACGGCTTGCTCCCGCTTTCGGGCGACCATTAGGTGGTACCAATCATAAAGCTCCTTTAATTGTTCATATTCTTCACTTTCAATTAGCTTGATTCCTAATCGATCACATAATAATTCAAGAACCTCAATGCTTGCCGAGGTTTGGTTATTTTCAATTTTTGAAAGATAAGAAACTGAGATAATCTCCTGTGCCAGTTCTTCTTGTGTCATGTTTTTTTGAATTCGAAAGAAACGTATTCTGCTTCCTATCTCCATATCTCATTCCCTCTCATTGACTAACTGGTTATATACTCTTTCTAGAAAAATGGTAAAAACCCTTTTTTTATTGATAGGATAAAAGACTCATTTTAGGCCCACAGGAAGTCGGTCACAAAGACGTTGCCACTCAGAAGTGGCGTTATTAGTCTTTGATCCTACTCTTGACCAATACACTAAAATCCTATGCTCTACATTTCCTACATATGTAAAAATACGTTTAAATAAACAATAAGTACTATATGAAAAAACGGTCCCGCTTTGGGACCGAACTCTTATTTTTTCTTTACTTTTGCTAACTCAGTTGAGCCCGCTGTTGCCTCGCCGCTTCCAATCATGTCAAATGTTTCAACTGTATCAAAATTAGTAATGACGATAGGTGTAATCGTACTTGCAGCTTTTTCCTTCACTAAATCTAAATCAAATGTAACTAGATCTGTTCCAACCTCGACCTTGTCTCCTTCTTTTACATGAGTAGTGAAGCCTTCACCTTTCATGTTCACTGTCTCAAGGCCGATATGTATGAGGAGTTCCAAACCTATTTCAGTTTTAATTCCAATAGCGTGTTTAGTTGGGAAAACTTGAATAATTTCTCCGTTAACAGGTGAAACAATTTTTCCTTCAGACGGCTCAATTGCAAGTCCATCTCCCATCATTTTTTGAGAAAATACTGGGTCTGGCACCTCTTCTAGGGCAAGAATTTTACCAGTCGCAGGAGCAATTAATAGTTCCTCAACTTTTTTATCTTTACTTCCAAATAATTTTTTAAACATAATAGACCTCCAAAAGATAAGATATGTTTAGTTGTATCATACCCAGAACAAGAAAAAAAGAATTATGATTTAGGTAATTTGCTTTTACATTTTTCCGAAATATTATTCAATATGTCAGTCTCAAGATGAAGGATTATTGGAGATTATGTCGAATTAAAAGAAGTAGTATTCGGAAGATTTAGATTAAGGGGGTGTCAGTGGAATTGCTTGATCATATTGGACATGTTCTCTATCATGTTCTCATCGTTATTTTCCCTATTCTTCTATATTATTTACTTGTTATTCAAGACAATGGCTCAAAACCAAAGCTCCACTTGAATAAATTACTCGGAATGATTGTCGTTATTCTTCTTTTAACAATGTCATTTCCTGTAACCTATGCGAATGGATTTTCCTATGACTTTCGAATTATCCCAATATTTGTCGCATTTCTATATATTGGATTATTTCGAGGAATGGCTCTTATTTTGATTATGCTGGTTTATTCACAATTCCTTGGGGATTCTAGCTTTTTCATGACCTTAATGAATTACGCAGTTATTGCAATCATTTTTTATTTTCTTTTAAAAAAATATCATTCACTCCTATTAAAAAGTAAGCTGATGATCCTCTCGACCATTTATGGTTTTATCGTCATAACGAGAACGATCACCTTAGTAAAAAATAACCTAACTGAGCAAATCCTAGTAATGTTCATTTTTTCAATGATTACATGGATTACACTCCTATTAGTAGTTTTACTGATCGAAAACTTAAATCAACAAATCCTATTACAAAGGGAACTAAGACGTTCTGAAAAAATGAATGTAATTAGTCAGCTAGCAGCCTCAGTTGCCCATGAAGTCCGCAATCCACTAACAACAGTAAATGGTTTTTTACAGTTAATTATTCGCGATGAAAACATTACTGAAAAACAGCGAAACTATATTGATATTACCCTTTCTGAATTAAATCGAGCACAATCGATTATCAATGATTATTTATCACTTGCAAAGCCTAATAATAGTAGTACACAATTAATAAATATCAGCGAAGAACTTGCAAAGACTGTGGAACTAATGACATCCTATTCAAATATTCAAAATATCGAGGTCCAAACCTCTATTGAAAATCGTTTGTTTATCAACGGAAATAAGGATGAGATTAAGCAGGTCCTTATTAATATTATAAAGAACGCAATTGAAGCGGTTGGAAATGATGGATTACTTACAATTGATGCCTTCTCAAATGATAATGACATCATCGTTAAAATAACGGATAATGGTCCAGGTATGACAAGGGAACAGCTTTCAAAAATAGGTACTCCCTTTTATTCTACTAAAGATAAAGGAACTGGTGTTGGACTTACCATTTGTTTTCAAATTATTGAGCAATTAAAAGGCTCGATTGAAGTTGAAAGTGCCATTGGAAAAGGCACATCCTTTATTATAAAGCTACCAACATATCAACCACCTTCTACATCAGAATGAAAAGCGAGGTGAATCATGCAATGTGTGGACGTTTTACTCTATTTGCTGAGTTCGAGGATATTCTTAATCGGTTTGATATCGAAACCACGATTGAACAGGATTTATATATTCCAAGCTTCAATATTGCACCTTCTCATTCTGTCCTATCCGTAATTAATGATGGTAAACGTAATCGCCTCGGGTATTTGCGTTGGGGCTTCGTTCCCTCATGGGCGAAGGATGAGAAGATTGGCTACAAAATGATCAATGCCCGTGCTGAAACCTTAGCTGAAAAACCAAGCTTTCGCCAAGCCTTTAAATCTAGACGCTGCCTTGTAATTGCGGACAGCTTTTATGAATGGAAAAAAGGTCCGGACAAATCTAAAACACCAATACGTATTAAATTAAAATCGGATGAGCTATTTGCAATGGCGGGAATCTGGGAGCGTTGGAAATCCCCAGATGGGAATAGCTTGTTTTCCTGCTCTATCATCACCACAACCCCAAATGAAATAATGAAGGATATTCACGACCGAATGCCTGTTATTTTGCAAAAGAAAGATGAAAAGAAATGGCTTGACCCGTCTTTGGATGATGTTTCAAATGTGTCACATTTACTCAAACCATTTGACGGCATTGAAATGGAAGCATTTGAAGTTTCAGCCTTAGTCAATTCCCCTCGTAATAACTCACCAAATTTAATACAAAAATTATGTTAATAACAACGACTGTAATCCAACTTGGATTCAGTCGTTTTCTATGTTTACTCATAAATCACCTATATTTGGAGAAAAATATAATGATTTGCCAAAAGTAGATTGGAGTATATGAAATGAAGTTTGCGCATTTAACCTTTGAACTTATTCTGGGGTTTTTCTTGCTATTCATCATTGTTAAAATTGTTGGGAGAAAAATCATCAACCAAATAACACCGTTTACGTTTATTTCAGGAATTGTCCTAAGTGAATTATTAGGAAATGCCTTATATGACGAAAAAATCAATGCCATTTACATGGTTTTCTCGATGTGCCTATGGGGATTTTTATTATTCATTATTGAATTCCTTGGCCAAAAGATTTTATTTTTTCGAGGAGTTTTTGAAGGAAAACCTATTGCCCTAATCAAAAACGGAGCTGTTGATAAGCAAGCCCTAAAAAAAGCTCGAATGAATATTAACCAATTGCAGAGCCTCCTTCGCGAGAGTGAAACCTTTTCGATACGGGAGGTTGCGTATTGTTACCTAGAGGCTAGTGGCTCAATTAGTATTTTAAAGAAGACAAAATATCAAAAAACGACGGTGGAGGATTTGAATCTACCCGAAAAACCGGTTTATGTACCTGTCACCGTTATACGTGATGGAAAAGTATTATGGGATGAGATTCAGGATCTAGGATTTAATGAAGCCTGGTTACAGAATCAACTTCAGTCACAAAATGTATCGGATTATAAAGATGTTTTTCTAGCGGAATGGCTAGAAGGAGACGGGATTTTTGTTCAAACATTTTTGTGAAAAAAATTGCTGGAGGGATTTTTTTGAAAAAAACAATGATCACTTTATTAACTATTTTCATGATAGGAACATTAGCTAGCTGTGCACCTCCAAAGGATAAATCAAATCATGAAAACACCAAGCAATCAGAAAAGAATAATAATGAGAAAAAAATAAAAATCAAGGTAGCGGATGAGGAAGACGACAAGAAGGAAAAAAAGAAATAAAATTTTTTTGAGGTGATTTGATATGGATTTCCCTACAATACATACAAATTTTTGGGATGCTGTAATTGCAGTACCTGCCGTTTTAATCATCACCCAAATTGTAAAGATCGCTTTTAAAATACCCAAAAAATATGTTCCTACATTAGCACTTATTTTTGGTTTGCTAATTTCTGTTTTTTATAGTCACCGACACAATCTACCTGCTGGCTTATTCATGGGATGGTTTTATGGCTCTGCTGCAATCGGCTCATATGCTTCTATAAAAACAACTATACTGGCATATCGAAATACAAGTAAGGAGAATGGGTAATAGCAAAGTATTATCGAACATTTTGATAAGGAGATTTTCCTCCACCAACCAATATCTAAAATTGATGGAGGTCAATAGTGTTTTATTGAAAATAATGTGTTTAAGACATTTTAACCAATTTAGGATTCCCAACTTTAATTTTAAGGATTTTTATACCTTTCATATACCATAAAATTTTCTATAAATATATTTACTAGTTTAAAGTGAAATTTTTGGATAAATTTGAAGTTAAATTAAATGTAACACTAATGTAATCAAATCTATTTATTATTTTTTAAACTTGTCATTGGCATCATATATGTTACTGCTCCAACCTCATCTTTTCCAGTCACTGAAAAAAGTAACGGAGACTTTTCTTTATGCTTACCGCTAATTTCTATTATAAATCTATCAAGGCCTGCTGTATTAAGATCAACAGACATACTTTCTTGTGGACCTATATCCCTTGTTTCACTGGAAAACTCGGTTATCTTACCATTTAATTGATATAGTGTAATCGTAAAGCTTGCTTTTTTCTTTCGACTGTTATTCACAGCAATTACAGTTACAGTGTAATGAACTGGTTCACTTGCGTACATAGTTCCGCTTTCATTCTCAATAGGAGCAGTTGAATATAAAAATTTGCCCATTAATATACCCTCCTTTTTAAAAAATTGATTTAACCCTTATGCTCAAATGATTAAACTTTTCTATATTTGTATATGCATGAATAAATATATTGTTTGGACAGATTGACTAGTTCAAATTCATTAAATTTACTATTAAACAATATCTAAGTTCCGCAGCATATCCATGAAATGTTCCCCAAATAGAATTGGATTAAATGAATTCTGGATTAGATTGTTTGCATTCTTAATAATTTTTTCTCTCAGATCAAGATTATAAATAAGTTCTTTCGCTTCCTCTAGAAATTCTAAAATGTTGCCTTGATGATAAAGTTTCCCTGTCACATTGTGTATCACAAAGCTCTCAACTCCACCTGATCTTGTAGTTAAAACTGGGCATTGACAGCTCATAGCCTCGATCACTGAATATCCGAACCCCTCAAGTTGAGATGTAGAACAAACAAAACCGCCTGATTTAGCAATCATTGAATAGTTCTTGGCCATATTTTTTCTCTTGATGTTTTCATAGGCTATAAGATCTTCAGTCAAGTTAAACTTTTTGACCCATGCGGAAAATTTTATTTGTTCCTTTTTTGATACAACGGTTGGATCATGAAAAAACCAAAGTTGAATATTAGGGAATATTTTACGAAGAGAAGCTCCAAAATTTAAAAATTCAATCCAATTTTTATTTTGATCTAATCGTCCAACCCATCCAACGATTATTTTTTTGGGTAAGGGAACGTCTACATAAGTAAAGAGATTTGTATCGATACAGTTATGGAAGCTAAATTTATTTGTTTGAGGAAAATGTATTTTCATTAGTTCGTTCAAATAAGAGGTATTTGGATAGAGGATGGCATTCGCATATTGCGTTACATATGACTCTGCTTTTTCTAACCATCTAACTGTTGTTTGATAATTTCCCAAACCCTGAATTTCGTATATGACTTTACCAGAATAGCCGAGTCTATTGAGCCTTTCCAAAAACAAGTAGTCAGTACATACAATAATTGCGGAATATTTGTGTTCCTTCATTAATTTTTCAATTTCTTCATCAGTTCTCATAATAAAGTTTTTGGAATCACAATGGAAATCAGGATTCATATCTTTCCTAAAATATAAAAAATGACATTCAAACCCTATCCTGCTTAATGCTAAATCCCTCTCATAATTAAGTGTTACCATCCCACCACTAGCAGCTGAAAAGACAAATAATAATTTCATCTAATCCCTCATTTAAAAGTTCAGGCTTTTTTATGTTATGACATGAATCCTTAAATTGTTTGGACAATTTTAAGCTACTATGTATTAATTTTTATTAAATTTGTGCCTTTACAGTACAAGTATCTATACGACTTCTTTGAAGTGTTCATAAGATAATCGCATGACTACCAAATAAAGGAGTGGTATAAATTGGTAAATCAAGATAATTGTGATGCGGAAGAAGGTGCAAAAGCAACTTTAGGTATAGTAGGACTTGGATTTGTGGGTTTACCTCTGTCACTACTCTTTGTCGATAATGGCTTTAAAGTTATTGGAATAGATAGTGATGAAACAAAAATTGAAAAATTAAATAATGGAGTGAGCTATCTACCTGACATAACGAATCAAGAACTTCAAGAAGTAATAACTGCAGGTAAATTAATAGGAACTGGTGATTACAACATCGTAGAATCACTTGATGTAATTATTGTTTGTGTTCCTACACCAATAACTAGCTATAAAACTCCTAATTTAAGCTATCTTAAAACTGTCGGAGAAGAATTAGCGCCAAGGATAAGGAAAGGGCAGCTTATAATATTAGAAAGTTCAACCTTTCCAGGCACCACGAAAGAGGTATTTCAGCCGATTCTTGAGAAAAACGGGCTAAAGGCTGGTGAGGATTTTTTTCTTGCTTATTCACCAGAACGAATTGATCCTGGAAACGACAAGTATAAAGTCAGTGAAATTCCAAAAATTGTGAGTGGAGTAAGCGCTAATTGTCTTCAAAAAATTTGCAATCTATATAAAAATGTTTTCCAAAAGATTGTCCCTGTTTCTTCTACTCAAATAGCTGAATTTACAAAACTTCTTGAAAATGCTTATAGATTTATCAATATTTCATTTATAAATGAACTTGCTATTTTATGCGATACTATGGAAATCGACTTATGGGAAGCAATTGATGCTGCCAGCACTAAACCATATGGATTCGCACCTTTCTACCCTGGTCCGGGAATAGGTGGACATTGCATACCAGTAGACCCTTTATATCTTGCTTGGAAATTCAATCAGTGCGGTTTTGATAATAAAATGATTCGATTATCAGATGAAATTAACGACCAAATGATTGGCTACATTATCCAACAAATCCAAAAGTTACTGGTTGATAAAAGTAGAAAAAGAGTTTTGATTTATGGGGTTGCTTATAAAAAAGATATAAATGATATTAGGGAATCTCCCGCAATTAAAATTATTCCTTTACTGCAACAATTAGGACTTGAAGTTTCTTATCATGATCCTTATGTTCCTGAAATGAACATACAAGAGTGCAAATTTACAAGTACTCCCCTAACTAATAATACGTTACAGCAAAGTGATTGTGTAGTAATTTTAACGGACCACACTAATCTGCCGATTCATAAAATACTTGAATATGCAAGCCTTGTTTACGACGTAAGAAATGTAACAAGTGGATTAAAGGGTAAAGCAGAAATTATACGATTCGGAGGAGGAGAAGGATGAAAGTTTTAGTAACAGGGGGTGCAGGCTATATAGGCTCGCATCTTGTTGAAAGACTGCTAGAGAATAGACATGATGTCATCTGTTTAGATGATTTATCGACAGGAAAGGAATCCTTTCTTTCTAACGTTATGAAGCATCCAAAATTTAAATTTGTGAATGGTTCGGGTTTGGATCGTAGTTTGTTAAAAGAGCTTATAGAAAAATGTGATATAGTTTTCCATTTAGCTGCAGTATTAGGAGTTAAGAATACTGTTGAGAATCCTTTGAAGGTAATTGAAGGTAATATTGATGTCACACGAAATATATTGGAATTAGCCCTGCCAAGGAAGGTCAAAGTGATATTCTCATCAACATCTGAAGTGTATGGAAAGAATGAATCGCTTCCTTTCAGCGAAGAATCAAACAGGGTTCTTGGACCAACAACTACACATCGTTGGTGTTATGCAACCGCAAAGGCATTAGATGAACATATGTGCTTTGCCTATGCAGAAAAAGGGTTACCTGTAACTGTACTACGCTATTTTAATTCTTATGGACCACGTGCAACCTCTACACAATATGGAGGAGTTGTTCCAAAATTTATAAGGGCTGCTTTGAAAGGGGAGCCGATTACAGTTTATGGAGATGGAAAACAAACGAGATGCTTTACATTTATTGATGATACTGTAAAAGGAACTTTGCTAAGCATGGATGCCAAATTTAACAATGAAGTATTTAATATTGGCTCCAATCAGTTAATTTCTATTAACGATTTGGCCAAAAAAATAAAAGAGTTAACCCAATCCAGCTCCCCAATTGTCCATGTTCCTTATGATCTAGCTTATGGAACAGGTTATGAGGATACTCTCAATCGAACACCTGATTTAACCAAGGTCAAAAAACTATTAAAATATGAACCTACTGTTTTATTAGATGAGGGATTAAAAACAACGATTGAATGGTTCAAAAGGGAATTGCAAATAGGAGAAATGAGTTAATATGAAAGTACTTGTAACAGGCGGAGCAGGCTTCATAGGATCACATATTGTTGATCAATTAGTAGAGCAAGGCTATGATGTCATTGTTGTGGATAATTTAAGTACCGGTGATTTGACTAATTTAACTCCAAACGTCAAATTTTACGAGGCTGACATTCGTACAAGTAAACTAGATGACATATTCAAGCAAGAAAAACCGGCTTACGTAATACATCAAGCTGCACAAGTGGATGTTAGTAAATCGGTACTTAACCCTTCAGAAGACGCTGAAAATAATGTACTGGGCACCGTTCGATTGTTATCATGCTGCATTAAACATAATGTACAAAAGATAATTTATGCATCGTCATGTGCCGTGTATGGAGAAACAGATGATTGCAGTATAACCGAGTCATTCCCCATCAAACCACTATCATTTTATGGCCTCTCCAAATATATCCCAGAAGTATATATAAAACTTTTTCACGATCTGCACGGTCTTCCGTATACGATTTTAAGATATGCAAATGTTTATGGACCGAGACAATCACCAAAAGGTGAAGGAGGAGTAATATCAATCTTCTTCAAAAAACTAATTTCGGGAGAATTTCCATCAATCTACGGAAACGGAGAGCAGACAAGGGATTTTGTGTTTGTAAAAGATGTTGCAAGAGCTAATGTCCTCTCACTGCACAAAGGTTCAAACGAAGTTTTGAATATCGGCAGTAATGAAAAAATCAGTATTAATCAACTTTACCAGATTATTACTTCAATCACATCAAATTCTTATCCCCCTATTTATTGTGCTTCGCGAAAAGGAGATATTCTATACAGCAGATTGGATAACACTAAAGCAAGGCAAGTTTTATGCTGGAAACCCTCAAATCATTTATTTGACGGGTTAAAAGAATGTTATCATTTTTATTTAGCTAATTAAAAATCGACAAAAAAGTTTAGGCTGTTGATAAGATCAACAGCTTTTTAAATATCTATTACCAGGATCAAATCAATGGCTTTACTTTTCCTTAAGATACAATCTTATAAAGCTATTTTTCCCATTCTAGATCCCTTCCTAAAAACCGGTAAAGTCTCTCGTTATACGGTTTAAAATAAGAAATCAATTCCTGTCTTGTAGTATCATTTAGTTTTGGATATTTATCTCTAAATTTATTAATAAATATGAATTTGTTCGGTTCCCAGACCGGTACATTTAAAAAAGCAAGAACCTCTTTATAGATTTTGTAAGGATCATGATAAAAATCTTCACTTTTGATAATCATAATCTGTTCTTTAGGAAAAACATTCATCCACTTTTCTATTTTATTTATATAGATCCCCCTTTCCAAAAACCGATAACTCTCTATATATATCTCTCTATCCAAATTCTCATAATAATTTTTCGGTAAATTCATCTCTTTTTCAATAAATTCCTCAAAAGTCGGTAAACGGCCGTTAATAAAACAAGAGCCATTTCTTGCTCCCATTTGATATTGAGAATAAGCTCGATCGACTGGGTTTCGCAAAAGTATAATTAACTTTACTTTCGGCATACAATGGTACACTCTTTGAGGAGCTAAGGGATCATCAATATAGTTTGGGGTTGCTTCTCCAGTTATTGTATTAGAAGTTCTTAAGACTAATGAAGGAAATTGATCCCGATACCAATCTAACCCCTTTTCATAATGGTTATTGAAGAAATACAATTCTTTTTGTTCAGCTGTAGCGATATTGGGGTGGCTGACTAAGTTAACATATAATGCACTTGTTCCGCACTTTTGCTGACCGATAATTAAAAAATCTGGCATTTTTAAATTTTTGCCGCTATTCATTTAATTTTTCTCCTTTCATTGTTATCTCGACAATCGTTTTCAACATCTGCAAGTCCGGCAGACAATAAGTATCAGGAATGTGCTCCATGATTTTCAAACATATTGTTTCTTCAAAAGAACCCAATGTATCAAACAGAAAAATATCTTTTAAATTCTCAATTGGTTGTTTGCTTTTTATTGAAATCCCATACTTTTCCAATAATAGGTGGTCTACCATTACATTTGGCTTTAATGGCTCTTCAATTAGCAGTTCATCATAAACATTCTTTAACCGATCATATAAAAGTTCAGGATCCCATTGTTTTAAAGCCATTTGTTGCGTGTTAGCTTCTAATGTTTTACGAATTTTATCATTTTGTATCAAAGTCAACAATTGTTCTGATAATTGTTTAGAATTATTTTTCTGGAAAAGAAACCCATTATAACCTGAATCAATCATCTCTGGTATACCTCCAGTTTCCGAAGCGCAAATGGCTTTCCCTGCTATTTGTGCTTCTATGATGGAAAAAGGCATATTATCTTGCAAAGTTGGCAGGACGACGATGTCCATTTTTTGAAGAAGGGAGGGAACGTCATTGCGTGAACCTAAAAATTTAATGAAGTTCTTCAATCCCTTCTTTTCCGAATATTCCTGAAAATACTCTTTATCCGGACCATCTCCGACGATCCAGCATTCAAAATCTTCTCTCCGCTTTTTTAATTTTTTTAGGGCATCAAATAGAATGGGGTGTCCTTTATAAGAAACAAGACGCGAAATACAGCCAATGATTATTTTATTTTTTGTGGTAGGAACAGGCGGATAAGGTTCTGCCTCTAATTTTTCTAAAAAGCTAGGAATATTCCTTGCACAGTAGGGGATGACATAGATGTCTGATGGAATGTCAAAGTTGTTTTGGATTTCACTTTTCATCCATTCGGTCGGTACGATTATTTTATCTGCGGAAAGTAATCCATTTAACTCTTCTGCCATTTGGTAATGCCATCTATCGGTATCATCACTTTTTATTATTCCTAAATTCACCAATTCTTTCGTCATTTGCCCGTGAATAGTACAAATAATTGGTATATGTTTAGGTTTTATTCTCCTAAAAATCCTAGTTGATATCACATCTTGTGTGAGTATAACGTCATATTTTGATAAATCAAATAAAGCGGCAGTTAATTCAAAGGTGTACCTGCTCAATTCTTTTTGAATAATCCAAGAATCTAGATGAGGAAAATGGTTTTTGTAGTACTCTCTTATACGTAGTGGGTGTATCGGATTAATGATTGACTTTGAAATTGATTGACCGGAATTAATTATATATAATTCCTTTAAGTTTGGTGATTGTCCGAGAACATCAACCGTATGTCCGTTTCGTTCAAGCTCTTGTTTTACTGCTTCTATATGTGTTCCAACACCCCCAGCTTGGGGGAGTAAGAAATAGGTTGCAATTAAAAATTTCACAAAATGGGAGTCTCCTTTCCTTCAATAATTTTATAACGCTGGTTAATCTATCTTGTTTTTTAAAATCGATTTTAGTACCTTAAAAATATCGGGATCAGGTATCCTGTAGTGTTCAGGAAAAGCTTCTCTTATTTTTTTCCATTCATTAGAGTCATCTCCGATCATATGTTTCGTTAAGAATGTATTTTCAAATTTTTGAGATTCACAGTTTGGATAATCAAAATTTCCCTTCTGCAATTTTATAAGCTTATTTCTTTGTTTTTGGGTCTTTGAATATTGTTTACTATTGGAATTTATTTTTTTCTTATTCCTCTTTTTCCCCATGTTGCCCATCCTCCGTAAATTGTCGGTAAATAGCAAGCGTCCTGTTTATCATCCTATCAATGGGCCAATTATGCATGGCCTGCTCTTTTGCCGCAGCAGAAAGCCTGTTACTGAGCGTCTTATTTTCTATTACTCTCTTTATATTCTGATACAGAATATCGCTATCTCCCTTTGGACAAATCAATCCCGTCTTATCATGGGTGACCATTTCGGGAATTCCCCCTGCATCAGTTGTAACGATGGGTTTTCCAGCGATTTGCGCTTCCATTAGTGCAAATGGATGATTATCCTGTAAACTTGGCAAAACAATCAAGTCCAAATTTTTTAATAATGCAGGCACATCATTTCTATTTCCTAAAAAGACGATATGTTCTTCAATCCCCAAATTTCTTGCGTAATTTTTTAACTCCTTGAGTAAACTGCCATTTCCAATGAACCAACAAATCCAGTCATTTCTTTGATGTTTTAATTTCGCTAAGGCTTCTAGTAAAAATTGATGTCCTTTTACTCGATCCAGCCTCGCTGGACAACCGATGATAATATTGGCAGCGGGTGGAGGTTTCTCTGTTTGCACTTCCATTTTTTTTATAAAATCCTTAATATCTATTCCATACGGAACAACTTTAAATTTCTCTTTAGGAATATTAAATTCATTCTTAAGCAAGTTTTTTAACCACTGTGTTGGCACAATCGTCACATTACTTGCATTAGCACCATAATGCTCTGTTGTGGCAAAATAGCGCGATATAAATGTTTGTTTCCATTTTTGCAATTCTGATTCTGTAACAGCTTTTTTAACATGACGGATATACTCAAACGTATAGCATCCATGGAGGGTTGAGATTAGAGGAGTCTCTTTAGGTTTTACTCGTGATAGGGCTCTTGCAGAAATAACATCCTGAGTGTGAATTAAATCGTATTTTTTCAAATCAAAATAGGCTGCTGCTGCTTCAAAACCATATCTTTCAGTTTCATATTTTGCTATAAAATACATATCAGGATGACTGGATTTAAAAAATGGCTGTATAATTTTTTGCACTGAATTAGTAATTAATGCTTTATTTATGGATCGACCGTCATTTATGATATGATATTTTTTCTCATTCGGGTGGTGACTTAAAATGTCGACTTCATAATCCATATTAGTGAGAGCTTGATATAGTGCTTGGACGTAACTCCATACCCCTCCTACCATAGGTAGTGGCCAAAAAGTAGCTAATAAGATTTTCATTTTATCCACCCTTATAAGATTACTTTATGCTATTTCATAAGATATGCACTTTATCCATAAGCTGTTAAAAATCCAATAGAAAAATGATTTCAAGAAAACTATTTTCATATATAAAAAGTCATTAAATAATATGTAATATTTGTTATTTTTTATTCAAACTAAACGTTAAAAACCTTTAATTAAAGGGAAAGTAGGTAATCCTGTTCTTCTTAATATAATAATTCCAACATTTTAAAATTGATTCACAATTGACATTTTTCGTGTTAAACTTACAAACACTAATATTATTTTTATACAACTAAATATTGTGGACAACCATAAACAAGGGGGAAAAAGTATGAAAGAAATGTTTCACAAGTGGAACCAAATCAGCCTTGTTAAACGAATACTTGCCGGTATTGTCGTAGGTATTCTTTTAGCTTTAGTAGTTCCTGAAGGAGCAAAATGGGTTACCATCTTCGGTTCATTATTTGTCGGTGCATTAAAAGCAGTTGCACCAGTATTGGTCTTATTCTTAGTTATTGATGCTATTGCCAAACATCGAAGTGGAACTCAAACAAATATCAAATCGATTATTGGGCTATATGCGATAGGAACATTCCTAGCAGGATTAATAGCCGTGCTAGCAAGCTTTATCTTCCCAGTTAAACTAACACTTGTTGAAGGTGCTGGGGACGTTGCTCCTCCAAGCGGAATCTTAGAAGTGCTTCAGACATTACTATTTAACGTTGTGGACAACCCCATTAATGCGCTAATGAATGCAAACTATATCGGAATTCTTGCTTGGGCGATTGTCTTTGGTATTGCAATAAAGAATGCAAATGACACAACCAAGACTTTACTTACAAATGTTTCTGAAGCAATCACAAAAGTTGTAAAATGGATCATCAGCCTAGCCCCAATCGGGATTATGGGTCTGGTGTTCGATGCGTTTGTAACAAGTGGACTTTCAGCTTTAGCGGAGTATGGAAAACTTCTTGCACTTCTACTCGGCTGTATGTTCTTTATCGCACTAGTTGTGAATCCATTGATTGTTTATTTCTACATTCGCCAAAATCCATATCCTCTTGTACTTCAATGTCTAAGAGAAAGTGGAATTACAGCATTCTTTACTCGTAGCTCGGCTGCGAACATTCCCGTTAACATGAACCTTTGTGAAAAACTTGGCTTAAATAAAGATACTTATTCGGTTTCAATTCCATTAGGTGGTACGGTTAACATGGCAGGTGCTGCGGTAACGATCTCTGTTCTTACACTTGCTGCAGTTAACACCCTTGGCATTGAAGTTGATTTTGCAACAGCTCTCATTCTTAGTGTTCTATCGGCGATTTCAGCTGCAGGTGCATCAGGTGTTGCAGGCGGTTCCCTTTTACTTATTCCTTTAGCAGCAAGCTTGTTCGGAATACCAAACGATGTTGCGATGCAAGTCGTTGGTGTTGGTTTCATCATCGGTGTCCTTCAAGACTCTTGTGAAACTGCCCTTAACTCATCATCTGACGTCCTTTTTACAGCTACTGCTGAATACGCAAAAAAGCGCAAAGAAAAAAAGAATATTGCGATTAAGTCCGCATAATTACAAGAAAAAGACAAAGGGAACAGCCCTTTGTCTTTCTTTATTATGATGGAAAATTCCATTATCAAAAAAGTAATAAAAATAGCACTTGAGGAGTCTCAAGTGCTTGCTTGATGATTCCGATTGGGCTCGAACCAACGACCTCCACCCTGTCAAGGTGGATAGCCCAACCTGAATCAACAGGAAGAAGATTGATAAACCATTGATAAATAAGCTTCGATTATATGTTCGTAGGATTGAATCCGAGGAAAAATGAAGGTTGTTGACCAAGTTCGTCAACAAATCGTCAACGAATGAATTATATAGCATTTTCAATCTGTTTTAGCATATTAGACTAAGTAAAAAAACTTGCCTCATGGCAAGTTTTTTATATGAGTAATTATGAGATATTGTTCAATAATGCACCTTAAAATTTAAAAATTGCTAATAACTTGTGAACTTTTAGGTATTTGAAATTTTTTCCTTTATTACAAGTTTGTCGAGAGAGAATCTAAAAAATATTAATAAAACCTTTCTTCTTCTGTACCATCCGAATATTTATTATATTGGATGATAGTATCCCCTTCCCCATCATACTCAATTGTATATTCCGCAATGGTCCAGTCTTCATTCCAACTAATTTTCAAATACCATTGATCATTAGAATAAATCCAATCTGGATGTGGATAATATTCCATATCAATTTCATCATTATTTTTTCCAATTAGGTTAATTACAACTTGTTTTTCTAAGCCTAGAGTTAATGCTTCCTTCAATTGACTAACGTTAAGTAAAGGAATAGTTTTAGAAACTTCTTTTAATTCTCCCTTGTTGTTTTTCTCCTGTGCTACTCCAATGGGAGACCATGCATCTATAGTTGATCCAAGTGTATTATCGAAGTTGCTAACTATACTTTCATAATTATGTAATGCATCCTCTAATTCTCCCATTTCATTTGTAATCTTAACTATCTGATTTATTTGTGATTCATAGGATTTTGGAATTTCGTACAATACCTCAAAATCCTTTTCAAAGCCATTCTGAAGAACTATAGTTTCTATGCCACTTTGGATTACTGTTAAATTAAAACTTCCTTGAGAGGTAAACTCAGTTTCAAATGTTTTTAATATAAACTCTTTACTAACTACATTATGGGTTATTCTGTAAGTATTACTATCGATCTTTTGTAAGATAATTCCACTAAATGGTTCAGGGATTTTTCCTTCTAATGGAATTTTATATGGTATTTGATCCATTAAGTTTAATCTTTCAGATGATAACGAGCTTAATCTGACTTGGATTTCGGGTATTTCATTGGCAGCTAATACATATGGTTCAACTATCTCATTGAAACTATTATTTATGTTATAGTATTTCTCTTCGTTTATACTTAGATATTTTGTAAACGTTTTAAGTTTTTCATAATCTTCATATCTAACAAGTTGAATAATAACATTCTTTATAAGGTTGAATTCTTCTTTTTCCTCCAGTTTCAAAATCTCTGTAATTGTGAACTCCACTAATTCTGACTTTTCTTTGTTATTTAAGCTATCAATAATAAATTGTATTATCTTTGTATAATCTTCTTTCTTCATTTCATTACTAATCTCTTCTTTAGAAGTGAAATCAGAAAAGTTATCTGGATTACATGCGGTTAATATCAATAACAAAATGAGTATTATAATATATAAATAGTATTTATCTTTTATCATGGAGTTTATCCGCCTTTAAAATAGTAGTAATACATTTTCCCTTATTATAATTAAATTATTATAAAATTCAATTCGTTTAAAGTAAACCATACATGTTATGTGATAAAAATATCGTTTACTGATAAACGTAATAACACTACTTATACCAGATATAAAAAATTGTATTGAAAAGAAAGTTATTTACTAATTGTAACAGTTATTGTATTTAAGCTGAAAATCATCAAAAATAGTTCTTTACTGGTTCCTTATTGTACTAACGCACCCTTTGGTTGAATAAGACTATCCTAGTAGACCCTCAATATTAGGGTTGTGTCTTGTGGGATACAATTCTATACTTTAATTCAATAACACTATCTATTTTTATTCCAACTATCTATTAAGTTACTTGCATAATTATATAGTTCTATATAATCAGCCTCATGTACTGGAGTCTCTATTTGATCCACACCATTCTCAATTTCTTTATAAACTCTGCCATCAAAGGGAACCTCTTCCCATACAACTTCAAATTTCACATCTTTATACAGATAAAACTTTCCACTAGATTTGAATTCATTTCGCTGCGTAAGACCACATACAGCAATGTCGATAATGTCGTTATTTAGTTTTACCCACATGTGAAATTCATTAGGTGGTTGCCAACGATACATTATAGGAAGACGAGGCAAGAAGCTTACTTCGCCTGCTACCAAATCTGAATCTAAATTATACTTTTCTTTTAGCAAATCTCTTGTTAAATATGAAGTGTATACACAAGCATCACCAATCCTTATGTGGAGTTTATTGAATGCGAGTACTATACTTTCTACTATCGTTTTTTGAATATGCTCTTCATCAGTCATAAGATTCCCTCCTATAGTATTTATTAGGTAATAGTGTACGTTCATTTTCTCACATCTAAATATAAATACGTATTATACGGACTTGGGTTTCAATTACATCCAACAAAACTTACCAATTATCTGGCCCTTAAATAAAAAATGAGCGCTTATCCTTGTTTAGGGATAGCGCACTTTAATGGAATAACTAAAACATGATTTCAATCTTAAAATCAATTAATTCTTCTTTCGCTAAAGCACCCGTTCGCTTCCTTACAATCTCCTTTTATCCTTAACTCCACTGTATATGTAGTTAATCCAATTCAAATATAAATGATTCATTATTCTTTTATCTAGGGGAGACCGATGTTTTATTGATTTATATGGATAACAGATGATACAGGGAAATCAACCTTTTAAGCCATCCTAGAAACGGCTATTTTTTCTTTTTCTTTAACAATTTATTTATGACTTCGTTGATGTTCAATCCAACTCCCATAAAATTTGGCTTCAACTCAAGAAAATCAGTAGTTGATTCCTTGTTTAATTCTCCGACATTCTTCTTTATTTCCTCAACAGATTCAGATATTTTTTCCATTGGTTCAAACAATCTTTGTTCAGCATTCGTTAATAGTGTTTCTAACAGTTTTTTATACTCCTGTAACTTTTGATCACTAGAACGTTTTCCAATAATAATTCCTTCAACCCTTGCGATATCAATATTATCTGAAACTAGCCATTTAGCTCTACTAATATATTCTTCTGCTTTATCAAGATTGTCTAACTCAATGTATGCTATGCTAAGGATTTCATATATTGTTGATGTCGTATATATTTGAGATTCCACATTACGATCCTTTAATTTTCCTGATCTTACTCTGAGAACCCTTTCCTTAAAATTCTCCCAGTCTATTCCGGACAAGAACAAAAACTCATTAGCTACTTCAATAACTTTCTTGTATTGATTTATATTTGAATATGCGATTGCTAAACCAAAAAAATTATACTCATGAAAGCTGTCATTAATATATCCATCTTCACCAAGCTGCAACAAATTTAAAGACTGTTTATAGAAATATATGCTTCCTTCATAATCCTTCATTGAACGTAATAAATCAGCCATATATCTATTTGTTTTTGCACTTGTTTCACTTAAAAATAATGATTTCTTGAAATTACTTAATGCCTCTTCCCTATTTCCTTTAAAGTGATTGCTTTGCCCTAATAAACGATATAATTCTGGATCTTCATATTTTTCAATGGACTCCGTTAATAGTTTGATTGATTTATTGTATTCTTCTAGAAAATGATATGTTTCAGCTAAATAATAATAATCTTCTAATGTCTCACATCCCAAATTTTCCAGAAAGGCTTTTCTTTTTGGAAAAATATGATCAGGATCATTAGTAAAGATAAATTTACCATCATGATTAAATGAAAATAAACTCATTCCAAATCCTCTTTCAGGGTTAGTGAATACCTCGTAATCATCAACTCTACACAAGCCTTTACAATCTAAGCACTTTTCGTACGAATTATCTTCGTTTTGGTATTGAAACTTTTGCTGTATACTATCGAAGTATCGCTCCCACCCTTCGGTCCATTGATTTAGTTGATATTTATCACAACAATAATTGCATATTGGAGTTTTTGTTATGTTGCATTCGAACACACTTATTCTTTTGTTACAGACACTACAGTTTTTCATCTACTCCCTCACCCTTTTTTTCTTTAGCTTGAACTGCTATCTTTTTAGACCCAATAAAGTTTAATCAACTTCATTTAAACACTCTTTACATTTTCTCTGTTTTATGGTTTGCTATTTCTTTTGCCTAAACTAATTGATTACTAAGATTGTTTGAACAGTATTTCGAATAACGGGTTGTATATGTATCCATACGTGAAGTAACATTTACATACCGACATTGAACACGGCGAATTACATTACCAGTTTTCCCTCCAGCTTTACTAAAAAGAAACCACTCTTTTCTCTAAACAAACTCTTCACTATTATCCCTATATTCTACCTCACATTTTTTGTTCAAACTGTCTATATCACAAAATCCTATCAACTGAATCTTTATTTTTTAAAAGATTTGTATATTCTTCTTCGGTGAGTTTAATATATCTTTTTCTTTTAAATTCATTACTAAATAGGCTTCTCGCTTCATTTGAAAATAGGAAGTATACTAACCAAAAAGTTGATATTATAATTGCAATATAAGTTTCGGTGTACTCTAAGTATTCCTCAGTAAGAACATTAGTAATTGCATTAATAATGAAAGTTAAGAGTACACCAAAAAAATTTGATAAGAGAAACAAAGGTACAAAGACTTTTTTACCTGTAAAAAATAAATAAGCAAGAAGCACATGTATCATTAATGCAAATAAGGCACTAAATAAGATAACTGAATAAGATAAATCATATAAGTTTGCTACTAGGATCGATTCAGTCATTAAAAATTGATGGTAATCGAACCCCAAAAAGGCATCTGCTGCATCATAGAAGGTTATTGCCCCTCTTCCTATTGTTATTATAAGACTAAATCCTAATAATCCGATAAAAACTCTAGTAACAATTGAAATATTCTTTAAACTCATATGATAGCCCCTTTCTATAAATTGTTTTGATATTCCCCCTTAACGTTGACTCTTTCTAAATCCTGCTTCTCTTGCTTCTGTTTCTGTACAAAACATCTCTTCAGCTTCAGTAACATCATAAAATTGTCCACCTGGCACATGATAAATTTTTTCTCCATTGTAAGTAGTAAGGTTTCCTTTGATCTTTGGCTTGTCACAACTAACTGAGTTACTGCTACTATTACTACATGCACTTAACAATAAAATAGAAACAATTATAATCTTCTTCATCTTTACCTCCTTTAATTCAGATGTAGACTTTAATAAATTTATAGATATATATATTTAACTCTCTACAAACCCTGCAAATGCACTTTTTACAAACTAAAGTATATATAGGATTTATTACCTATTTCGACAAAAGGTTATACTTTCCTGTTAATTCACTCATGAATTGTGGATATTTTTTACAATACTTTGTGAAACTTGGATTTATCTTTTTTACAGATATGGCCTAATTGATTGAAAAGACCTAATTGAAGGACAAATTGAATATGGCAGATTGATTAAAAGTTGGGTAGTTTTGGATAGTTCCCTCTACTTTTTTCCTATCAACAGTGTTAATCTAATATTATAAAAATTTTGAAGGGTGAATTTTATTAGTGAATGTAAAAAAAGGACAAACTGTTTTCTTCATCGAAGATAATATTATTTTTGAAGGTAAAATTAGTTGGTTGGAGGCTTAGATTGCCTCATTTTTTGATATTCCAATAATTCGTGATTTGCGAGAAATTTCCAAGCATTTAACAATTCAATATTATCAACCACTAGCATATGATCTTCGGATAGCACTGGAACAAAATGTAGCTCCTGCCCGTTGAAACGTTTGATGTCTGTCGGATCGTACATAGTACCATTTAAGCTAAAAGGTACCTGTGGAACTCTTTGGACAGTATGCGAATTAATTTTTGTTTGCTTTTCTTTAAATAATTTTGAATATGGAAAGTATAAACCTAGCCGTCTAAGTTCCGTAGCCAAATCATGAATAGTTGCATTACCCATAGAGATGGCAGATAGTAGGTCGAATGATTTAATAGGTTGAAGTTGAAATGAAGTGGTGTTCATAAATATTCACCTCCAGTTACTCTGTTTATGCTCATATAAAAATATTCACTAAAGGGCGATAACGTGAAATGTTGGGACGAATGGTCTAATCATTTTATAATAAAATACATAAGACAATGTGAAGAATTGAACTTAAATTAACCTGCCCCGTTAGTGCAATAAGCCTCTTTACCAATTTTACCTTATACCTTCACGGAAAATTGCTAAAAGCAGTGTTATTTCTGATGAGAAATACACTGCTTTTATACTTGTTTATTTATATATGTTTTCTCTATGTAGTACTCCAAAAGAGAACCGCTTATATTTAGACAGAGTTCAGTTTTTTATTATTCTAAGCGTTCTGGGTGAGCGTGGTTCAAAGTCTATATAACCTCTGTCTTTCAATTTATCGAGGTAGCCTTTAACGGTGCTTGGTGATGCTAAATTAAGAAGTGAACCCAATTCCCTTACAGTTGGTGCATAATCGTGTTCCTCTATGAATGTTGCGATTGTATCGAGCACCCTTTTTTGTTTACTGGTTAGTTTGGGCATGTAAATCCACTCTCCTTTTTGTCTTCGTCGTAGCTGCAGATAGAATGTTCTCAAATTTAAATGTGCGTTTTTTATTTCGTAGCAAACAGAATGCATTTATTGTTCCTTCATTTATTTCTAAAATCTTGATTGATCGTTGAGTAAGAATACCGCTATTGCTGATATAGATGATTTTAACCGCTGAATGATTTAACATTGCTCTATTTAGTATGGTCTTCATAATCATCATCTCCTTAAGGTTATTATACACGAACATGTATTCTATTTCCAGTAGAAATCGAACGTATATTCTTATATAATGTGAATATAATAAGAACGTACATTCTTTTTATGGAGTTGAATCTAATGGTTGATTACAGCCAGTTACCTAATCAAAAGATTTTATGTGTGGATATGAAAAGCTTTTATGCGAGTTGTGCAGCGGTAATGATGAATCTTGATCCACTTGAATGCTATTTGGCGGTTGTCGGAAATACTGACCGTCAAGGAAGTGTTGTGCTTGCTGCATCCCCAAAGTTAAAGCAGGAATTTGGGATAAAAACGGGTTCGCGTTTGTTTGAGATTCCAAAAGATCCACGAATTCATGTAGTTAATCCTAAAATGAAAACATTTTTACACATATCCACTGAAATCACAAAACTTTTTAATCACTATGTCCCAAAAGATGATATACATGTCTACAGTGTTGACGAAAGCTTTATAAGAGTTGACGGCGTAGAAAGATTGTGGGGAGATGCGCTCACTATTGCAGATAAAATCAAAAGTGATATAAAAGATCAGTTTGGGCTTACTTGCACAATTGGAATTGGCCCTAATATGTTAATGGCAAAGTTATGTCTTGACCTTGAAGCAAAGAAAAAAGGAATCGCGGAATGGACTTATGATGATGTCCAAACTAAGCTTTGGAATGTATCTCCCCTTAGTGAAATGTGGGGCATCGGGAGCCGAACTGAAAAAACACTTAATCGGATGGGAATCACAAACGTTGGCCAGCTTGCCCACTATCCACTGGAGTTGCTCGAAAAGAAATTTGGAGTACTCGGTAACCAGTTGTATTACCATTCTTGGGGCGTAGATTTATCAGATATTAGCGCACCAATCCAACAGGGACAAATTAGCTTTGGTAAAAGTCAAATACTCATGCGTGATTATCCGGAACCAGAAGAGGTAAAACACGTCATTTTAGAGATGTGCGAAGATGTAGCAAGACGTGCAAGGCATGCCAGAAAAGTTGTAAGAACAATTAGTTTAGGGGTCGGCTACAGCAAAGATGAATTCGGTGGTGGCTTTCTTCGTTCAAAAACGATTGAAACACCTACTAATATTACGATGGAAATATATAAGGTTTGTCTGGAGCTGTTCGAGCAGTTTTACACTAAAAAAACGGTAAGACAGATTTCTATATCTCTCTCAAAAATCGAAGATGATGACAATATGCAGCTTGATTTGTTTTACCTAGAGCGAGAAAAGAAAAGCAAGCTTGGCTATGTCATGGACCAGATACGGACTAAATATGGCTCTGATGCCATATTGCGTGCAGTCTCTTATACAAATGCAGGTACAGCAAGACATAGGGGTAGGCTTGTTGGTGGGCATAAGGCATAATAATTGGGGGTATTACAATGCTTAAAGATAGAGGAAAAATAAAATGGGGTGCTGCCTTCATGCTTCCAGAAATGATTTCTGCTCAAAGTCGTATCGACTGGGATACTAAAAAGGTTGAAAAGCCCGTGCTGGATGAGAATCAACTTGAAGAGATTAACCAAACTATTTGCGATGCTATGGAGTTTAGCCAGGAGTTAGTATTTACTCTTTTTGAGCGTGGTGATTTTAAACTCTTACTTGGCAAGGTGCACTATGTGGATCAGTTTGCAAATGAGCTGCGTGTGGTGGATAAATTTGATGCGATACACTTTGTTAAGTTTGAGGATATTGTGAAGGTGAATATTGGTTAAAGTGGATACTACCAGAGGATAATTTGCCGTTTTGATGATAAGGAAAAATAAAACAACTCTGTGGTATGCAGAGTTGTTTTACTTTTCCTTATATATATGGACTGTTTATTACCAATAAGATAATTCCAATACCAGAGCCAAGTACATAAGCTTTTCTATCTTTAAATATAATTGAAGTAATTATTCCTGGTAAAACAAAATAAAGAATTATCGGTTTAAGAAAAATAAATAATATTGATGAAAAACCCTCAATTAAAGAATTAATAATAACAGAAGTATCTAGCATGCGGTAGGTTACACCCCTTACCTAATATTTTATATAAAAATAAGCCCGTGTCGCTCAGGCTTTTTTTGAATTACTCTTTTTCTTCTTTTTAGGCCTTTATCTTTTTAGTTTTTTCTTTTTCAGCCTTTTTCTTCTCTAAATAAGCTTCATGTTCTTCTTGAGATACTTCCCAACAAAAAGCTTTTAATCCTCTACTTTTAGCATAAATTCTAACACCGTTTCTTGTTATCCAAGGTCTACAAATCATCATAATTACATCATCCTTTACAAATATTATTTGCAAAGGACCAACAAAAGTGATACATTATATGTATTAATTCGCCAAAATTAATGATAATGTAGCGACAATCACTTTTTACATAGCTACTACGTCGGCCCCTTGCGTGGGCTTTTTTTATTTTCGTTCATTTTACCCCTCCTCTATTTATTAATATTTTTTAATTGTATACTTGCAACTTCCAAAGAAATGCCACAACTTAAAGCTACTTCCTTGACTGACAATCCTCTAATTATATGTGGTGGTGCAAGCAGTTCTCCTGCAAAAGTATTTGCTTGCCATTCAGGCTCCTTAAATTTCGGAACCTCAACCACACTTGTGTTTCTAGCTAGGGAAATGCTTCCGGGCTTATGCATAAAATAGTGTCCTATTTCATGTGCAATAGTAAATCTATCACGGCCTATCCCCGAAATAGCATTTTCATATACATCCTCTCGTAATCTAATAATATCTTTTTCTGGCAAAGTTAACCCATACTCATTTTTCATATTTTCCGAAGAGATTATTTCATATGAAAAGGAAGGGTATAATTTGGGTAACACTAACTCCAAAAATTCGACTACCGGGAAGTAATTTTCATCAAACATGCCAACCACTTGTCTTATTGAATTTGTTAACATTCTTATCTTTTTTCTTGATGTAGGATTTGCAATATACACAGACATTTATTTCCCCCTTTTTTTCTTTTGGAGGATGGTTTTGATCAAATTTTTATCGCTGTCATCTAATCCCTTGAACTCCCTAGCTAGAGCCATAAAGGTATCTTTATCCTCACTATTAAATCCTTCGAAATCAACTTTAATTACTTTTTGTGAATCCCGAACTGCTTGTCTTAATTCATTCGATTCTACAGCACTTAAAGAATATAAAACAGAGATCTTCTCGATCCATTCATGAGGAACATTTCTTTTACCATTTTCTACAGCAGATAAATATGAAGAAGTAACCCCTAATTTAGTAGCCATATCCTTTAATAGCTCTCCATTATCAATTCTGAGTTTTCTGCAAAACTTACCAAATAGATTCAACATGGTTGTTCCTCCTTTCTAATATGAAATTTTTTCTAACTTCATATTAACTCAAGTTGGATAATAAATCAACAACTTTTGTTAATTTAATCAACAAAAACATAACCCCTCACATTCCTTGAGTAAAAGGGCTATTTTGTGTTGGTAAATCATGATGAGATGTTAGTATACTCGGTTATATTTATCACACTTTTTTGGGAAAATATTAATAAAATAAAACACCTTACCTCACCATGAGATAGGGCTTCCTTCATATCTTAACCTTACTCCATTAATCTCTTGAAATTCCCTTAAAGCTTCTGCTACTATTTCGTCTTTGTCGCCTGCTTTTGTAATCCGTACAGAGTTTAATCCTTGTATAGACGGATGCATAAACACATCATATTGACCATCCTTTTCGAATATCTGCATTTTTACCTTTAATATTATTGATTTAGTTGCTTTTAACTCCCTAATTTCCATATCATTTATCATTTATTATCCCCCGTTGAATAGTACTTTCTACTTAATAATATATCCAGTCATTTCCAAATGAAGTATAATACGTCACACTTTTCAAAAATATTTACACAAAATAAAAAGCCCCATCTCCGAAGAGACAGGGCTAATATTATGACTGGAAAGCACCATTTTTATCTGTAATAGCCATGGCACCATTTGATTGGAGATAGTACCTCTTACCGCCCACAGTTACCTCACCGGTTGCCATATCTCCATCAGAGTTGAGGTAATACCATTTACCGCCTGAAAAAAGCCAGCCAGTGAGCATTTTTCCGGATGTGTCCATGTAATACCATTTACCCTTTACAAACTGCCATCCTGTTAGCATTGTGCCATTAGCACCTAATAGATACCAGAAGCCGTTATAGTCCTGGAACCACCCCACACGCATGTCTCCATTTGGATTTAGATAGTACCATTTGCTGTTATCAAGTAGCCATCCGGTTTGCTTAAATCCATTTTTGTAAAAGTACCAGCTGCCATTCTCAAATCGCCAAATAGTATCAATCATTGCATCACACACATCATTGATAAATTGCGCCCAGGACACTCCATTTTTAACAAAAGCATTTTTATCTGGGTCAGACTTTCGACTAGGGTCAAGTTTAGAATGTGGCACAATCTTTGTGCGTGGATCTAGGCCATATGTGCGGCATAAATATGCGTGGTACCAAACATACCGCTTGTATGCTTCATTCCAATTAATCTTACCGCCCCAGCAAAGTTCTACTCCTATTCCGATATCATTAGCATCGTCACCGAATAATTGATTGTCTTGAGGAACATCATACCGTACATGCCACGCTTTCTCATTTAGTGGAATAATTTCAAGGATATACTTATCGTCAATAAACGTGTGGGCTGATGCCAATGGTTGATTGTTGTTAAAATGATTTCGATTGTTATAGGCTGTAGAAGCACCATTACCAATGTCGTGAGCTACGATAAACTTAGGCTTGCCACCGACTAATGATTGACCACTTCGGGCATTACCTTCGGAGATATAGTCCCTTGTAATTTCATAAGACATTTTTATCCTCTCCTTTCAAAATAAAATGCTACCTCGAGTGATATAGCTTACTTTGAATTAATTGAATCTTTTCTTTCGTTAGATCGTTGCGTCTTTGCTTGAATTTCCGAAGCGACGCTTTCGATAACCTTCACAGGTACCCATCTTCCCCAACCTGCTCTCTCAAAGTTAGCAGCTGCACTCATCAACGTATGATAAATCAACCCACCTGTAATTAGGAAAAAGAAGATGCCAAACTCAAAACCATTTACTTTTAACGTCGAGGCTAATGCAATATCAATCAGATTTCCAAAAGCGGATAGCAATAACATGACAACAGTTCGACTAATGCCTGCCTTACCATATTCACTAGAGTAAGAACCATCGACCTTTGCGGCTCTTGTTCCGCTTATCCAGTCAATTACAATTGTAAACGCTAAAATTAATACCCAAATGAGATTGCTAATTCCAAATAAAATATTTAGACCAGTTGCTATAGGTCCAAGAGTAAACAAACCTTCTCTAAATCTTTCGCTAAACAATGTATTGTTACCTAACACAGTTTTTAATAAATTCACTTCAATTCCCTCCCTTTCACGGCAAAATAAAAAGACTTCTCTGTGAAGTCCTTACATCATTTTTCTTCTTTCATTGTCTTTTTCGATAAGTTCTGCAACATCCTTATATATCTTTTCAGCAATATCTTTCCAGTTCATTGAAACAGATTTTTTTTGATTCTGTTCATTTGCTTTACTGAATCCGTCAACAAAACCTTTTAGGTAATCATTCATGTTTTTTCACCTCCCCAAACAAAAAAGACCGTTCTAAATAATAGAACAGCCCTTTTGCCATTAAAATGTGTAGTAATCGAACTTGGTGTTTGCTAATTCTTCTTTTGCAACGTCTTTGATTTGTTCAGCCTCTTTTTCGGTCATCATATTTTTATTGACTAGAAAAGAGATTAACCTTTCGTTGACGATTTTCGTCTTAACAAGATCATCATTTAGATTAAACTGAAAATCATTTTGGTGTCTACTAGGTTTGTTATTTTCATCATATTCCTTCGTAACCAGAGGTCCTCTAACAAGATATCCTTCTGTACTTTTTGAATGCCTTACAACTCCAAACCTAACATATGTTTCTGCTCCTCTGATTAAACACTTGAAATATTTTTCTTCAGATAGTCTAGATTTAACTACAAACTCTTTAAAATTCTGAAATTCTCTTTCATCCAAAATATCTTCAAATTCAAAGGATAATCCGTCGTTATACGCTTGGTTGGTATACTCTTTTAAAAATATATTAGGTGCAAAAATATGAATTTCTTTCAATTCTACCACCTCCTTCCGTCTACTTCATTCGACAAAAGGAGATATTTTCCTGCAAAATAAAAAACACCTATTCCGCTAGGTGTCCAAGTCCTTCTGCTATTAAGATTTCTTTTACTTGCGGTTTAAGCAACTCTGGAACATCGGAGTAAGACTTCATACCCTTCATAATGTAAGTAGCGTATAACATAGCTAACATATCCTGTTTCACCTCCTTAACCTCCTAATACAATTTCAGCTAATTCCATAATGGCTAGTGCGTTCATTTCAGATTCTGCTTTTAATTTTTCATTTTCTTCTCTTAATACATCAATCTCAGATTTTGGTTGAGGGGCGTTTATGATTTCATTAATTTCCTCAACACTAAGCGACTCAACCCATTTATCACCATTCCACCTTGGTTTATAAAAAACTTCTTCAGGACTAAATGATTCTACACAATCGTTAGGTATTTCCTCATCAACGCCAAAAAGGATAGGTTCTAAAAAGAACCCATCCTCATCAACTTTTATATATTGTTTCAATAGTTACCCTCCTAAAATCCGTAAAACGGAGCAATACCATCAAATGACACAAAAGATGGTGCAGCCATATTTGTATTTATTACAACTCTCCCGGTAGATTCAATTTTACAATAACCAAATTGAGTAGTTCCATTTCCCACAACAACAGGAGGATAGATTGTATTTTCTGGCCTACAGCCTGCTGGTAACACAAATACTATAACATTATTAGTTGGCATCTTAATGGACCCTCGCATGTGTACAAGCCCCATCGCGTCTTTTTGATATGACGCATTATATGTTGAATTAAGATAATGAGTCGCACCATTAATTAATGTCATTGTTGTCCACGGAAATAACGGAACTGCCCCATCAAATTCAAGAGGACTACTTATTTTTAAATTCCCTGCTGATGTCATTGATAAACGAGATTCTCTATATGTTGCCATGTTGTTCTCATCACCATAGAATAAAAGCAACTCATTTGGGACTAATCTAGCCCCACCATCATTCACACCTTGAATGTACCTAGCTATCCATAAAGCAGCACTATCTAACCTCAACTCATCAAATGCTGGTTTTGGTCCACCACCAATATTAACTGCGTAATCAAATCTACTTTTTAAAGTATCATTTTGAAGATCGATAGACCCTTTGGGACCCGTAGTTGTTATCCTGATTCCTCGTAAAATACCTGCTGTCACTTCACCTAAATCAGCTGATAAAGCACTTAATGTCTCAACTCCTAATGTGGTGGCATCCATTTTAGAAGTCTCCCAGGTTGATCCATTCCACTTTCTTATTGCTATTACTTTACCAGTTGAATCAGTTTGGAACCAAGTCGCATTAACAGCAGGATTGGTTGGTGCTGTTGTGCCCATATGAGCAATGCCATCTTTACCAGCTGGGCCCTGAGGTCCTTGAGGTCCACTATCTCCTTTGTCCCCTTTGTCTCCCTTTTGTCCATCTGTGGCATGGTAGGAAGTGGAATAACTTGTTGAACTTGTCCCATCGGTATAAGAAATTACTGTTCTTGTCCACAAATATCTACCTTGAACTGGTGATGGTGGATTGGCTAACCATGTTCCAGTAGGAACAGTAGTACCATTGGTATGAAGTTGGTACGTTATTACAGTTGATTTTATACCTTTTCCATCTGTTCCATGCTGTCCATCAGTAGCATTGTAAGAGACTGAATATGTCGTCACATTGCTAGCATCTGAATATGTTGTGATTGTTCTTGTCCATAAATACTGTCCTTTTACTGGCGTTGGTGGTGTGCCATACCACGTTCCTGTTGGTGCAGCTGTCCCATCATAATGATACTGGTATGAAACTGATGTGTTGGTGACCCCTTTGCCTGGATCTCCTTTACCGCCAGTCGCACCTGTCTTACTTTTTGCAAGGGTAACTATTTTATCGATAGTCACTCCACCATAAATTGCTCTAAAAGTTACTGTTGCGGTATCTGTCGACATTGCGGTTATTGAATATACACCGGAAGTGTTTATTGATGCCGTACAACCGACTTGACTAACTTTTGAATAAGTGACAGATGTTCCTGTTCTTTTTGTTATTCCCTGATAAACCTCAAATGTCCCTGTTGCTTTACTAAAATCACCAACATTACCATTTACATCAGCACCAAGAGTAATACTTTCATTAGTTAAAAATCCAACTATCGCATCCTTACCAGGATCTCCTGTATCACCTTTACCACCATCTGCACCTGATTTTATTTGCGTTATTGTCACCGTGTCAGTTAAACCTGATAATGTGGCAGTTACTACCACTCTGACTGCTGTTGTTGGCCATTGGTTTTGAGTGAGTGTTCTTGAATTTCCTGAGCCTCCCAAGCTGATTACGGTTAAAGCAGCCCCAGCTGTATTATATGGAGTTGCCACAAATGTTGCTGTTCCTGTTGTATTCTGCAAATTAGCCGTAAACGTAATAGTTTGTGATGCTGGATTAGGTGTCCCGTCAGCATTAAATGACATTACATCAGAAGTCGTGCTCAAATATAAAAGTTTAGCATCTACACCTGATTTTCCTTCTGGTCCTCTTTCTCCAGTATCTCCATACACTCCAATGATAACTGGTTCAACATATTCAGTGCTTACTGGGTCTTTATACTTGATAACCTCGTAATTCCACAAGTATTTCTTATCATTGGTCACATTTTGAATTGTGGGAGTCCATCCTGCTGTCCCTCTTGTGACTCCACTACTTGCACTTGTCGCCAAGTAATATTCTGTTATAGTGTCTATTGATCTACCAGGACTTCCAATGTCACCCTTATCTCCATAAGTACCAATAATAATAGGTAAAGTGTTTTCGGATTGTCCATTTGAGTATGTGATTTTTTCATAATTCCAAAGATACTTCTTAACACTTGTAATTGTTTGTATTTCCGTTGTCCAACCAGATGTCGCAGTTGTAACGCCACTGACTGAGCTTGTTGCTAGATAGTATTCTGTGACACTAACAATCCCAACACCAGGGTCACCCTTATCCCCTTTTTCACCTTTTACCTTATTCCATGTATAAGATGAAACATTATTACTATCAGCTTGTGTGAAGTCTACATAGACCCCGATCCATTCTCCAAGTGTCTCCCCATTATTAGCCGTAAATGTTTTACCACCATCATTTGAGTATTTTATGTGGAGATAACTTGTTTCTCCATTATCACCAGGCTCCCCGTCAACACCATCAGTCCCTTTAAATAATGACCAATTATAAGATGTGTATGATGTTGGTTCTGTTGGCTCAGTTGTAACCGCAACCCCAATATAAGCTGCACCTGATGGATCAGTGGTCATCGGATTTCCGTTTAAGTTTTGACTATACTTAACCCATAAAAAAGAACTAGATCCATTAATACCATCTTTTCCATCTTTTCCGTCAAAATAATCAGTACCTTTTATTGGAGTGTAACCATCTTTCCCAGGATCTCCTTGTGGACCTCGGGGACCCTCTGGACCTCGGTCTCCATCCTGCCCGTCAAAGACATTAGATAAGGTGATTTGTGCAACCTGCGATGTTTTATCATTGATAGCAATCTCCACGTTGTACGTAGACTTTTCAGAGATCTCACTACTTGCCACAGTGATTGATTTACTTGTACTATTAAAATCGACAAGGTTTCCATCTTTGTCGCGCTTTGACCAATTGTAGGTGTATTGCTTGCCGTCCGCATCTACCTCTGCACCTCCCAGAAACGTTTCAGCGGTTAATGTGGTAGTACCTTGACCGTTCTTAAACACGTCACCAGCTGATGAGGTAATTGATGCTAAAACTAGTTTTGCAAGTCTATCTCTCATTAAGGCTGTTAAGTTAGCAATCTGCTTTTCTAAATCCGCTTTCGAATACTCAATAAAATTACCAATCTTAAAACCTTTAATGCGGTTTGTGATTGGGTCTACTTCAACTTCTTGTATTCGGGCTTCGAGATAAAGTGGTGGTTGATAGCCATCATCCTTAATTCGGACGGTCATACCCTTTCGAATTTTCTTATGTTCAAATCCCTTTATATGTTCAAGCGATACAGCTTCACATTCGTAAGATACAATCGCATCGATGCGCTTTTCTAATTCATTCTCCGTTAGTGTTCTGAGCCTATCCTCGGTCATGTCAGCGTCAGTTGACTCCGGCTCGTAAGCTTCGATTAAATGTTGCCCATGTCTACCCCACCTTTGTAAAGCGTCCTTATCCTCCACAAAGACGGTAAGCCTAGTACCGTCTTCACGTTCGGGACCAACACCAAGCAAAGCTGTAACTATTCGCTGGCTATCCTCTTTACGCTTAACTCCTATTAAATCTTTGCCAAACTCAATTTCGGTACCGGCATAAGTTGTATCCGTTTTTTTAAAATCTGCATATCTTGTAATCTTGTTACCGTCCACAACGATTCTGAAACGGAGCTCCAGTTCAAATGTAGATGCGATTTGCTTAAGAAAGCTGTATGGATCAGTGTAGTTTACAATCGTAATTGTTCGAATAAAGGTATAATCAATGTCACCTAATTTAACTTCTGTACCATCTAAAGCAAGGGCAGCTGCAGTTTGTGGTGTAGCGCCTTGCAGTGTCTGCGGTTCGATAACTTTTGCTTTAGCCAAGTCTGTAAAACTTGCATTTGACTTTACAAGCTTTTCTCCGCGCTTATATTGCTCGGCATAAGTAATTATATATTCACTAAAAAAACCGTCCTCATCTTGAAGAAGGAGACGGTTTCGCTTTTCTAACAATGCTGCCTTTGCAATTTTTGCATTTGCTACAAAGTCAAACACATTCATTTTGTTGAGACTGTCAGTTTTTAGTGCATCCCAATATTCTGCTTTGGCGCTGTTTAACGTGCCAATAATATCATCTGTTTGTTTATCCAATATGTGTACAAGAGTCATAGCTTCGTCTCCTTTCTACAGGAATTTTGGATGATATTTAACAGTGATTTCCTCAATCGCATCAGCCGGCTCTGCGGCCAGTACATTTTGACCAGGTTTCAATGCAAAGTAGTTCCCGATAAACATCTTTTCTTTTGTGATGTCCTCGCCATTGCGCCTAATGATATCGTTTTGGTTATTAAATTCGACAATATCACCAGCGCGTGCAATGAATGGTATACCTTGAGCTTGTTGATTAAGTCTAAAAATCTTGATATCTTTAACACTTTGACTTGTTATTCGTGTTGATCCATGCGCCCAAAGTTGGACTTGCACTTGTGTGACAGGAGCTGTTGCTATTCCTTCTGTATCGTCCCATGAGCGAAGTCTCGTTGAGTGATGCTTTCCGTTTTCGTCAATCTTAGCAACATAGGCCTCCCATCGTGCCCTTTTTCGTGATAAACGCAAAATTCCGTCAAAGTTTGCCCATACCCATTCAGCGTCCCCACGCTCGTTTATAATATCGTGTCCATTATCATATCGACCGGCTCGCAATGTTGCATAGATGGCCTTTGAATGGGCATATCGTTTTGTTAAAAGTAATTTGGCGACAAATTGGTTGTTAGCATCTAATAAAGCTATCTCAACACTTCCCAAACCACCACTGTAGTCACTACCGCCTTCGCCCATACTTATTCCGATTTGTGAGAGTAACACATCTATCTTAAAGTCTTGCAATGTAGCGCCAATAGACTTTTTGACAGGAGGTCCATGCCATCCATCCCCTGTGCCGTAGTCATCGGTATAAAACTCATATCCATTTGTTTTCATGGTGCCAGAAGCTGTTCCTTGTTCCACACTTGATGATGATGTCCATCCGGTCATTGCGCCCATTTGATCCCATAATATTCTTGTTTCAGGTTCAAATGGTATTTCGTCAACTAACCCATAATTTCCCACGATATTTAAGTCTGTACCGTTTGAAACTGCTACAAAGGTTGTATCTTGCTTCACTTTACATGTAATGATTGGTTCAGTTTCGGCTGTACCTTCTACATTAACGCTTTCACCAATAAGTGTTACTTTTTTTTCCAATCCATATTTGTAGGAGTCGGGGCAGATAAATCGCAAAGTACCATAACCCCGAGTAACGATTTCTTGAAGGTTATTAATCCCACCATCAACGACAGCATAATAGGTACGATTTTGTTCATCATCAAAAATGAGTTCCTCTACATTTTCGGTAATGAGCCATGCAGCTAAATCCTCAGTGAGATTCAAGTAATTAGAAGGATCATCTGCCGAAATCTCTATAGTTACTTCCTCAATGCGAACCTCAGTAGTAGAATCATTTAAAAGAGCACCGGCTCGACCAGGAATAAATATTAGATTCCGTCGGACAGGTGCCCAATATGATCGTTTTCTAGATGTCACTAAGATATAATCCTTTTTTATCCCACGATAACTTAAAGAGTTTTGATACATATAGACACCCCCTAAAATGCAGCTTTTCTATTTTCGTTGAATTCTTGCGCTTCGGTAACGTAGGGTTCAACTGCTAGTCCAACTTCACGCTCATTCATGATGATTGTTGCATTCAAGCCTCGTGAAATACCAATTGAGATTTCCTGTAACAAACGAAGGACCTCCGGATCTACAAAGGAACTATTTCCACCTTGGTTAGTAAAACCATCATCAATTAATCTTAATAAATTTGCCTGTTGCGCCTCAGTTAATAGCATTTCATTCGGCAATGCTCGAATGTCTATTTCATTATGCAGAGGTGCCTGGAAAAGAGAAGACAGTTGTCTTAGCGCATCGCGGCCAGTCCCTCCAGTGTGAAGTTTAGGGATTTGATTGATAGGTTTTTGTCCAATTACTCCACCTGTGTGATATTGTGCAACCCTTGCACCAGTAGTAGTTTGTTGAGTCACTACTACACTTTTGTTAATTGTTCTTCCTAGTTCGTCATTCAACAAGCCAGCTTCATTTATTATCTGTTGCACTCTGCTTTTAACGGATTCTAAATTACTGATTTGGCCGTCTATTGCTCTAATTCCTTCGCGGTATTCTTCGGTGTTTTTAAAAGCCTCATCAGTGTTTTGTTCCATACTTGCTTTTTTAAATCTCAGCTTTGTAATTTCATCTTCAACCGTTTTTAGCCCTTTACCTTTTTCAGCGGTAATACCAGCTTGCTTTAATTCGATTGCGATAAGTTGGTCAAAAAGCTCTTGCTGAGCCTGTATAGTTTCCCTAGTCTTGTCTAGCGACTCTTGTTTTTCGAGGATTAGATTTGCTGCCTCAGAAACCTGACCTTTTGCATATTCTAGATCTTTTTCCAACATTGTTAGTAACTGACCTTGTTCACCCAGCATTTGACTACTATATTGAGATTCATTTTCTTTCATATAATTATATTTTTGTTGAGCTTCATTCACTTGTCTCTGTAAACGATCCACGCTATCAATATGAACTTCTTTTTCACCGTTCAACTTATTGATTTGTTCTATAAGTTGCTTTTCTTCTTTAAGAGCATCTCGATAATTCGTTGAAGTTGCTTGCATTTCAAGCTCAATTTGTTGTTTAAGTGATTCGGCCAGTTCTTTGTTAAATTCCTTTGCAGCGTCTGTGTTTGCCAACAATGCATTTCCTTGTTCGGTAATTGTTACTGTCGCACCTGGTACTACCTCAATGATGGCTCCATTAAGATCAACCAAACGATTCAACTCATCTGCCGATAACCCTGACTTCTCAGCTAATCTATCTTGCTCGTCTCTTAACTGTTTTATTACATCTGGATCTACGGTTTTACTAATCTCTGAATTAATGTCTACAAACCTAGCTAATTCATCGTTAGTAAGTTTGTTTTTCAACTGTAGCTTTTCATATTCCTCGATGTTTGCAGAAAGGGTATCATTTAATTCCTTTTTTGCTTGAATAGCTTCTAAATCTACTTCTCTTGCGGCTGCCATATCCATTGTTACTCCGGCAATAAGGCCACCTAATATGGATAATCCCGCAATTAACCATCCAGCAGGACCTATAGAAACCATTAATCCTTTAACAGCTATGGCAAGTCTGCTTAGGGTTGTAATAGTTAATGCTATTGCAGTGGCAGTTCCAGCAAACGCAATACCCGACTTAACCGTCGAGCTATCCATTTCTGTAATCGTCTCAATAACTTTAGCTCCATGTCGAACAACTTCCGTGAATAATGGCAGAAACTCATTACCAAGTTTAATACCGGCCGTTTCTAGGGCTCCTGTGAATTCTTCATAAGCACCCTTCAAATTATCCATCATTACGTCAGCAGCTTCTTTAGACGCGCCCTCAGAATTTCTCAATGCTTCAGTGAACTCATCTAGCTGATCTACTCCACCATTAATGATAGCAATCATTCCGGAAGCAGCTTCCGTACCTACTAGTTTTGCGATAGTTGCAAGTTTGTCTGCCTTTGTCATACTCTCAGTAGATTTCGTTAAATCCCTTATCATTTGAGACAAACTTTTTGCATTACCACTAGAATCTTTAATGGAGAAACCAAGTTTATTCATGAGTTTTTCTTGTTCTTTAGCAGGGTTATTTAAAGATATTAAGATTTGACGTAAGGATGTACCTGCTTGGCTACCTTCAAGACCAGCATTGGTCATAATTCCGATTGCGGCCGCAACTTCTTCCATGCTAATGCCTAATGAGTTAGCGATAGGAGCCGCATACTTAAACGCATAACCCATGTCATCTACACTTGCTGCTGATACGTTGGCGGCCATCGCAAGAACGTCAGCAACCCTCGTGGCATCGGAAGCTTCGAGTTGGAACGAATTTAGTGCTGCAGCAACAATACCAGCTGTAGTTGCTAAATCACTACCTGCCGCCTCTGATGCAGAAATAACACCCGGCATAGCTGCGATAATCTCATTCACGTTGAAGCCCATCGCGGCCATATCTTCCATACCCAGAGCAACTTCGGATGCAGATTTTGAAGTAGAAGCACCTAAATCCAGGGCAGACTCTTGTAGTCTTTTAAACTCCTCACCTGTAGCTCCTGAAATAGCCTTGACCCTAGACATTTGTTGTTCAAAATCAGCTGCAGTTTTTACACTTATTCCGATACCAGCGACCATTGCAGCACCAATAGCCAATGATGCGGTTTGAATCCGATTTAAATCCTTTTCAAGGTCATGTGAACTTTTACTGGCCTTCTCGATTTCTTTTGTTAATTTATCAATTTCTTTACTATCAAGACCGAGTTTTTTAAGTTCGTCCCTGACTTCATTAAAGTCTTTTTCAAGTAGTTTTGGATTAGTTTTCTTGATTTTTTCATTAATCTTTTCAATTTGAGAGGAGGATAACCCTACATCTTTTAGAGCCTTATTTAAACCGTCAAACCCTTTATTTGTATCTTTAGCTTCCTTGCCAGTTTTCTTCATTTCATCACGGGCTTCATTCATGCCCTTTTTGAATTGCTGAGCTTCGAGCAAGAGCCTTGCTCTTAAATCCCCCAAATCCGTTGACATAGTGTACCTCCTCTCTATCTTCTGTTAACACCCATATTAGTGAGCATTCGAAGCTCCTCGAATTTTTCACGACTGAATTGTTTTTCTGCTGGGGTAGCATCCTTTGGAATGACTTGATTCATGAATTTTTGGTATTCTTCGTCTGGCATATAACGGCTATTAGTCGCTAAACGAATCATGATTTGTTCTAACAACTGGAATGTCTTTTCTTTGGCTTTATCCTCTAAAATGGCTGGCAGATCAACCATGTAATACTCGTTCTGTATAGCCTTTTGAGATACTCCCAATGTCATTGAAGCGCGTCTCAAAAATTCATCTGTAGAAATAAAAGAGCCCTCTACTCCTTTGGTTTTTGGGGTAGAAGGCTCTTGACGTTTTTTACTGCGTCTTGAAGATTATTTTTTTTAATGGTTTTGACTAAGTACTTGATAATCTCATCTAAACCAGCTTTTTCTTCCAAATATTCTGCGTCAATACCACTTAGGACTGAGACTATTTGCACAACCTCATCCATTGCAATTTCACACGCTTGTACGACATATGCATAAAAGTTTTCTTTTGGAGCAAGTATTACTTGCACGATTAATCCTGGTAACTGATCTATGGTGGAAAACAACTTCTTCCACATGCCAGGAGTAAGCTTCTTAACCTCAACTTTCTTATCTCCTAGGTATAAGTTATTTTCATTAGTTAATGTATCTTTAAATTTACTGAGCACTTTAAAAAACCTCCATAAAAAAGAGGAGAGCTTATGCCCTCCATCAAATTAAGCTATAGTTACTGCTTCATCACCTAAGAAATAGAGCAAACCGTCAGTGTCCGGATATCCCACAAATGTTATATTTGCCACTCGTTCGTTATCAGAGTTATAGGTCCATTGGACCTCAGGGAGTGGGCTTCCGATTGGAATGGTAATGTAATCATTCGGAGTTGTTCCAGGTGATGTCGGTTTAACTACTACTTTTTCTGCAGCATTTAATAAATCTAAGCCTGCCTTCGCATAAACGTTTAAACGTCTTTTTACATTTTCGGGATCTGTTATATCTTCACCATATTTACTACCTGGTGTAACTGATCCAAGTTTTTTCAAATCATTGAGTGCAAAGGGTACGACTAATTGGCATGTCCCACCTTTTAAAATTGACTTAACAGGCGTATCACCTAATTGATCCACTGTAATATCTTGTTTTGAAAAGTTGGCACTGAATACAATACCACCCTTCGTAATATCAAAGAGGGTTGGTTCTGTATCACCAAATTCTACTTCAGCAGGACCAATTGGTACATTTATAATCTTCTTTTCTGTAGCCATTTTATCTAACTCCCTTCTTTAAATGGTTGTAGCTTAAATCTGAAATTTGTGGAAAACGTTGGTCTATCATGAATATCCAAACCAATTGGAATCGGATTACTTTGCATGGCACGACTTTCATAAACATAGTTTTGTCCAATTGTATAGTGACCCTTATGGTCTAATGATGCGATAAGACCCTTCGCTAACTTCTCGGTTTCATCCATTTGTGGTGGATCACTTTTGTAATTCTTACCTTTCACAATTACCTGAAATGTAGGGTATTGAATCGGTAAATCAGGATCCGCTTCACTTCCACCTGTCCCAAAAACAAAAAGAGCCGGTAATTGGCTCTCGTCTAAGTCAGGCATGAAATTCGCATCGGGATAAACGTTAAAACCTTGATTGGATAAATAATCAATTAATTCTTTTCCCCTCATCACATCACCTACTTAAATGAGAGTGCTTTTCTCAATTCATCAATGATCAAATTTTCATTGATATTTATGGCGTTTTCTAAATACTTCTTACCAGGCATGTAACCTTTATAAGCAGGTTTACTAGCTGTTTTAGGTCCGGGTTTTTTCATGTATACGACTTTCCCTTTGTTTTTCCCTTTTCTAATCTTACGGAAACCTTCATGCTGTACAGTCGCATACTGGCTCACTTCTGGACTAACACCAAATTCAATATACCTTCGCTTTAATTCCTTTTTGATTTCCCCGACAACTAAAGCAGCTTCTAAATCACCAGATAGTAATGGAGCTAACTTTTTAGCATCTTCAATTATTTTGTTCGCTAAATCAGTTAGTACTTTATCAATCTTCTCTTCCATTTCCTTTTCGATGCGGTCCAAATCTTTGATGGCAGCTTCAATGCCATCGAGGGAGAATATCTCACGACTAGCCATACACTACGACTTTCTTAATGTCGTCAGTTCCGGTTACTTTTTTCGGTTTTATGGCCTTCACATCGTACTTAATCTCTTCACCCTGTTCATTTGTGTAAAGGAAATAGTCTTGAGGTTTGACCGCCTGGGGTCCTTCAAGATGGATTTGGGCAATTGATTCGACCTCTTCACCTTGATCATTTTTGATTACCTTTACCTCTTCTACTACCTTTGCATTTTTGGTAATAGAATCATATTTTGATACACGTCCCCACACATCAAGTACAGCTACCTGATGGATTAGCTTTGCGGGATATCCGAATAGACTCATAGGAGCATCCCCCCTTCAAGGACTACATTTGATTCCTCTTCCTCAATTTCATATAAAGGAGCACCAAGTATGTCTCTCACATCGGGAGCAACCCTTTCCCGAATGCCAAATTCAATACGGTCACCATCTTCGCTAATGTGCTTGAGTCCTTGTTTTTGATATTTTAGGACTGGATCTAATCCCTGCAGTTCCCATATAGCTTGTAATCCAACCGCCTCATCAGTGAGCGCTTCTTCTGGGTACCATTTTTGTAGGTTGCGACTAGCTTGGACTACAGCAATATCCTTTTTAGCAGCATCGTCCCACGCTTTTGAATCTAGGACATTAGCATTAATCCATTGTTCAACCGATTCAACTGTAGGCATCTACTCCACCTACTTCTTTTCAGTTTCTTTTTTGGCATCCTCTTCGGCTTTTTTCTTCGCCTTAGCTTCCGCCTTTTCTTTTTCTTCTGCCTCTTTCTTTGCGAGCTCTTCAGCCAGTTTCTTTGCAGCTTCTTCGTCAACTTTAGCAACGCCCATATCAATCAAGCGTTCACCATCTTCTTTTTTTATCTTCTTAATTGAGTCACCTTCATTAAACCATTTACCGTTGTGTTTAACGCTTCCTAATGCGATTAGGTCCATTTAATCCTCACCCTTTCTTAAAAAACTTAAAAGGGGCACCAGCTAAGCTGATACCCTTAATTTATTTATAGTTGTTAATTATTATGTTTTTTGCCTTATGTTTTATTTCTTCTGATACCCTTGGAGATGTAACAATGAGATTCAATGCCTCTAATTGCATTGAGTTTCCAAATATCTTTTCAGCAAATGAAACTCTAATTAACGAGCCGTTCCTACTATACTTTTTTGATAGCTCATTTACTTTCTCTTCTTTACTTAGATTACTATTGCTATAAACTTCATAATCCTCTACAAAAGATTTCTTTCCAATTGATTTAATTGCTTCATCCAACTGCGTTTTTTTCATAATGTACCCCTCCATAAGGAATTTATAATAATACATTATCATAAAAATTTGCAGTCTGATTTAGCAAATTAAAGCGTTAGAAGTAAGTGTCTGATTAGGGATTATTAAACATTTCTTCTAATCATTAAAAATCAAAGTGTGTACCTACTTAAATTACAGTTGCAGATACTACAGAGTCATTGAATCCAAATGAAGGGAATGCTAGGTTAACACCAATTGTTTCAACACGGATTGGGTGCTCATTCACCTTACGGAAAACGTAGATACCGTTTGAATCTGTTTTCTCAGCTTGAATATCTCCTAGCATTTCCTCAGTGGATTCAGCCCATAGGTAATGGCCAAGTGGTCCCTCTGGAAGCATGACAAAACGGTTTTGTGGAGCCATGCGTAATGTAGAGAATGCTAATTTCCCATTAGTTAGTGCACGATTTTCTAAACGAGCTTGAGTGTCGTATGCTACAACCTTTGGTAAACCAAGTGATTCAAATAGGCTATCTAGTTGAGACTTTGTTAATTGTGGCGGATTAGCTGCACCAGATGGATCACCATGGTAAGCAATACGTACGTTTTTATTTTGTAATAAGTAATTGATAATCTGGCGTGAAGCAAGGGCGCGTGGTAAAGCAATACCTTTATCACCCATGGCATTTACCCATCCTTGAATATCCTCAATCGGGTTAGAGTTCGTAGTGTCACTCCATAAGTCAGTACCACTTAGTACTGGCTTTTGTTCAGCTGTATAACCAAAGTCAACCGAGAATTGGACTCCCCCCTCTGAATAGGTTACTCCACCTGTAGCGATAGACTGCATTGCAATCCATTCTTTACGAGCTTTGATTGCATCAACTGCATAATCGGCATCGTTTAATTGTGTTCGGCGAATTTCAGCAACCTCATTATTGCGAAGGTTACCTTGAAGCAATACACGTACTAACTTTTCATCCATAGCACGGCCACGTTGAATTTTAGGAATAGAGATACTTTGACCTGTCATCCCTTCACGGCTACCGTACTCAACTTGTGTCCCAAGCTCAGCAATTTGCGCCATTACAGGTAATCGAGAGCCCTCGCGCACGATATCAACTGTTAATTCAGACGTTTCACGAGCAGGGAAAAGAAGCTCGTGTAAATAATTTGTTGGTGTTGCAAGATTACGAGAATATACGATTAATTCTTGCCCAGATAATGCTTGTTCCAATCCTAATAGTTCTGGCATTTAGATCATCCTTTCAAAATGTGAATGTAATAGAAAAACCATCCCGTTCATAAAAACGAAATGGTTTAAGCAAATGTGATATTCGGCATTTTGCCTTTTAATGTTGCATCAACAGCTACCGGTAGACGTTCTGAGATAACTTTCGCTACCTCATAACCACCTGTTACTACGTCACCATCAGAAACGTCAATTGTATGCTTTAAAAGTACTGATGGTTTTTCACTACCATCTGCACTAGCAGCATTATAAGGGACATACTTTCCACTCGCCATTTTTGACACTGGCTGGCCTTTCTTCAAGACCTTCTTTCCTTCAACTGCTGTTACAGCTGCTGAATCGATTGTAATACCATTGACTACTTCTCGAACGACTTCATAAGATGCTAAGATTTCATAAGAATCTTGTACTTCAAACTTGTCTTGTGGTTGTAAACGCATGAACAATTCCTCCTTTTAAATTAAGCCCATGGATTATGTGTTTGTGTTTGTTGAACCCCTCGTGATGAGGCTAACTTTTTAATGCTTTCAAGTTGTTCTTTTTGATTCGGTGGATTGTTAGGGATTGAAGCTCCAAAACCACCATTAGAACCCTGCTGTTTAAGAAGATGTGGCTTTTTTGTTTTCAAAGCTTCGAGGGCTTCTTTTACCCCTACGATATTACCCTTCTCATCCTCTTTAACCTGGGTAAGATCGGCAAGTGCTAATGCATCTTCCCAATCAGCGAAGCCGAGTTCATTCGCTTGTACTTTAACCTCGGCATTAACAAGTCGTTTGAAGGTCTTATCTTGTTCAGCTTTCAATTGTTCTTTTAGTTTGGCTTCTACAACAGCATCTACGTCAACTTGATTGGAACCATTACCTTGTCCTTGTCCTGTTCCTGCAGGTGATTCGCTTTTCTTTAATGCTTCTTGCATAGCCTCTACTGAATCAAATCCTAGCTTCTGGGCTAGTTCCTTTTGGCCTTTCTTTTCCGCTCGGCCTAAGCGTTTGTTTAAATCATCTTGTGTTTTAAAGGTAGCGAATGGTTCATCTTCTCCGGCGCCAGCTCCGCCTGCACCAGAACCACCCTCGCCACCGTCGCCCCCATCTCCACCATCACCGGCAAAGAACTGTAAATTGAGACGTTGGAAAGGGATAAACTTCTTTTGCTCCTCTTTTTTCTTTTCAGTGGCAAAGAGTAGCCAGATTGATGCTAATAAAGCGCGAATGTAACTAACTATCTTTTTCATGTGAAACCTCCCGTTTTAGAGCCGTCGCTCGTATTTTCCGTGATGTTCTTTTACGCCTGCAGCACGTAAAAAAGGCAAAATAAAAACACTCAAAAGAGTGTAGAATGCTTATTTAATTTCTACTGACCGCATATACATTAATATAAACAAGTTCAAGGAGGTCTTTATGGACGAATATATTAAGAGCATAAGCGGTAAAAAGTTTTGGATTAATGCCAAACCTGAAGGTGTTGTCAAAGTAATTAATGATAGAGACTTTAAACCTACAACAGATACTCTAAAAAAATGGTTACCACAATTTGAAGAAATCTATTCTATGTTTTATCCTCTCGAAACTTCTGGAGGGTATAGGAAAGAGCCATTTCCCAATGAAGAATGGATTGCTTTCCGCTACATACATACTAATAGAGATAATCACAATAAAGTTAATCCCTTAAAAACTTACTATGCACCAGATTCATGGTTTCGGGATAATGCAAAAATAATTTAATATTATCATCCTGGAGTTGGGATCAACTCCTGTTTTTTATTTCTGATCCTATCCTCCTATAATCCTCTTGCCATTCCTGAAATTTTTTCGTGTTCCTAGCTTTCTGACTAGCAAACGTCCTTAAATCAGGCATATCTGGCATTCTAGATTTATAACGAATCCATTGTTTTCGCGTTTCATTTTGCCTAGACTTTTCTTGCTGCAGCTGCTCATACTTGCGAATTTTTGCTTCTGTTCGATTGTCAGTAAAAGGTCGATTGGAATCCTTGATAGCTTTTTCGATTTCGTCCTCATCGTGATACCTCTCTAACCACGGAGTTGCATTATGAACACAATGGCCATGATAAGGTGGTCTAATATCAAGTTTGGGAAACCGTTTGTCTTTACCACTCACTGAGTAAACACGACCCTGATATTGTGCACATCGTTCACAGGTTATCCCCACGAAATTCACATATACAAGATCCTCGCCATTATTCACCATACGATTGATAGAACCATCTACATGTGCTTGTCGTTGGTGATAATGGATCACATTCGCCATGTACTTTTCCACAGGCATCTTAGTGCCATTTTTATAAACAACACCTGTAATACCCCTGTTGTTAAGCTCAGCGATCGCATCCTTCGTAGCCTTTCTTCTAGATATCCCTTGGACTAAGGACCGTTCATTTGCTCGTTGAACAATTGCCCCGATTCGCTCTTTAACATCTGCAGTCATATGATCTGTCGCTTCAAGAATTCTGTAAAATACCTCGTCCAAAATTTGTTGAACAGCTTCTTGATGGATAACCGATTTTAGCGATTTTTCAACCTCATCTACGCCTTGTGAAATTAGTTGTTCGACCGCTTCATCTGAGCCGTTACGGTACGAATCTTCAATAATTTCGGTGGCTAGTTCTGTTCCTTGCTTTTGGAGTTCACTAATAATACTAAGAATATGTTGCAACAATTGCTGTTGCTTTCTTTTAGCTATCCCATCATCCAAGATATTAATCTTCAGGCGCATTTCCTCACTTGCAACAGTGTACAATTTTATGAGTTTCTCGGTTTTCGTCATTAATCGTCACCGTTTACATTTGTTTTTGGTGGTTGAACATAGTTTGGAGCAAAACTGTTTACAACTTGCTCTTCTTGAATCTTTTCAACTTCAATTAGAATGGCTTTCTCAGACCAATCCGGATGTAAATTACGAATGGTTGTTTCAAGTGATTGAACGCCGCCTTCGTATTTCTTAATTTCTTCTTCATCCTTTTCAGATTCGGCTTTTGGTAGCATATCAGCCCACTCTACAACAGGGTCACTAACGGGATAGCTCGTGCCACCTAAAGCATTTTCGAGAATTACGCACTTTCTAATAGCGTCCTTAATAGCCGAATCAAATTTATCTTTTATGGCTTCCGCTTTAATTACTGACTGGATCCACTCGTAAAGAATGGCAATAGCCGAACGACCGCCTTTTTCTGTATTAACGCCTACAGCTTGAGCAGAAGTTTTCGAGATTGCGAGCATATAATCGATTAGTCTTTGAACATGCTTAAAGGATTCGTCTATTTTTGCGTCCCAGGTAATGTACATCGGGACTGCTCCGTTTTTCTCATCATAGCTAACCACTTCTAAATCAGCATTACGGACAAATCTATCCCCATAATACTTTTGATTTTTATTAGCCACTGTATCCCAAAGAGCTCGAGGTATAGCTAGCTTTGGTTTACCATGCTTTTCAAAAACAACTGAGTCCCTTGTGACGGTCCAGTTGATTTCCTCCTGTATCATATCGATGTTTCGAAGGCCTGAACGCCCCCGAGGAACAAGTAAGGTTTCGTCGTTTGGTATATATCCACACATAAGCTCATTGATGTTATCAAGGATTTGGCTATCCGGAATAATTAAGTTGTAACTGGCAGCGTACTCCTTAATGTCCATCTGCTTATTGACCGTATCTCCGTCCATAGAAAAAACCAACTGCTCTATTAGCAATTGGTTATTATTAAGGCGTTGTCTTTCGACTCTTAGGTATTTGTCTTTGTCGCGTGTTTCTACCCAAGGAATGTCGGCTCCTAAACCGTCATCGTGTTCAAAATATAGGTCTGCAGGCTTCCATTCAAACCATGTGCCTTTTGCATCTCTTCTGATACGATAAGCAACACCGCCATCCACCTGATGTTGGACGATTGCAGCCCAAATATTTTGATTGATTTTAGATGCCTTTTCTACATCTTCTACAAACTGTAGTAAATTCTTATCGTTTTCGGTATCTGCAGAAATATTACCCAATGACCTGTTAATTAGATCCGCTGGCAGCTCAGCGATTACAGATGCAAAGTTTACGACAACATAATGACTAACCGCATGTTTTTGAGCAAGTTTTTCTGCGTTGTTCCTAAAATAGATTCTTTTTGACTTCCTGTACTGATTCTTTAGGCTCTGAACCGTCTGCTCTGCAAATGACTGAGCCCTCGGAAAAATATTTTCATGATTACCCTCGTATAGGTCCCGAAAATATTGTATTTGGTCTACCTCTTCATCGAATGGAGGAGGAGGAAACTTTTGATTTACATAATTAATTGTCATGGTGTCACCTCGCTTTTATTTTCAACTATTGTCTAACCGAAACAGCACCTTATATTCCAATACGAGTTTATTGATTTTGTTTTTGTTTTCATCCATTGACCGATAGATTACATGCAATTATTCTTCGTCTTCAGTACCTGGTATCTCTTTTCGTAATCGTTTCTGGTCCTTAACGAGAACATTAATTTCATCACTCTCGGCATGAAATGGATATTTCGCCAAGCAATTCGGACACACAAAGTAATGAACATAAACCTTCCCTTTGGCTCCATCTGTATATAGCTTTTTCTTTGTCTTTTTTACCTTAATAGGTTTTGAACACTGATCACAAAAACAGTTAAGATTTGATTTTTCCAAAAAAAAACCGCCTTTCTACCATCCAGACGGACGTTGGTTACTGTATTCCATTTCAGGTCTACGTAATGGCTCAGCTGAATATCTAAGTGCTGCCATTGCATCATCAAACACTTCAACTGGTTCATCGAGATAAAGTCCTGTTTTCTTATCCTTTTTCCATGACCATTGTTGAATTTCTTTTGCTGTGTTAACGCAATTTGGATGAATATAGATTTTCCGTTGTTTCAAGTAGTCGATTTGGGCTTGTACACTACCTGGTTCTTTAACAACAGCTACTGCATTATATCCTGCGTTATTCCACATTTGAATTCGATCGGGTTCGGCAGAGTCACAATACATTGTTAAATACTTATTCAGGCCTCTTCTATCTGCTAATTCAATAATCTCACTTGTATCCATTTCATGCACATATATTTCATCACAAATATAAAAATCTCCATCTTTAACACCAACATCCAAAATGGCATTCGCGTGGTTGAACCCAAAGTCTTGAGCATAGTGTTTGGTATCAAACATAGAAAACGATGTATCAAACTCTTGAACTATGAAGTTCTTAAGAATAAGGCCACCAGTTTCTCCCCAATTTCCTAGGCCATAAATCTCATAGCCTTCTGGATCCTGTTCTTTCCTCAACATCATTCGGCGATGGTAAGCATCGTCTATAAATCGATTCTGCAGATAGGTTGAATGGTGAGTCAGAACATCATGATTCACAATATCGAAGTATTTTCGCTTTATCCAGTGCGTAGCTGACACAGGGTTGAAAGTAAACGTGATTTGATAGTAAAGGTTAGGGTTAAGTAAAATCCCCCGTAAACGGTCGTCTAGAATGTCTACATCGGACTCTTGTAATTCCGTTGCTTCCTCAATCCAAATCCAAACCAATTTACCGTGAGCAAAGTTGATTGATTTCAGCTTTTCACGGTCCCTGGCATCATTTACTCCACGAAAAATAACCTCGTTACCTGTAACGCGGCTTTTTAAGGATAGAGGAGATTGACGCATTGCCCAAAATTCTTCTGCTCGTTCTCCGTATATTCGATTGATAGCACCTGTTAATTCTGCATAGGTACTATTCCGGTTTGTTTCGTTAACCTTACGAACACAAAGCAGATTTGCTCCCGCATACTTTGGATCACTTAGCTTTAAAACAAAGTCTTGAGCAATATTTACTGACTTACCCGAACCAGCGCTTCCTCTCAAAGCGCGATATCGCCTTTTAGTTCGGTTAACCTCTCTGAAATGTCTATTCATCGGGACAACGACTTTACTCATCGCCATCATCTCCATAATCAATTTCTATAATTAGAGGTTCTTTTTTGCCAGTTCCATTTCCAATCTTGTTTGTTTCCGTTTTGATTCTTTCTGTTTCTGCTTTTAGTTTTTCTTCCTGCAGCTTCTTACGATCATTTTCGGATAGTAAATCAGTATATTTTGAAAGAAACTCTAAGGCCTTCATCTTGTCAGCGAGTTTTACAGAAACGCCGTCTTTGCCTTTCTTGACTTCTGTAATGATAGTTCCATCAACCTCATCGGAATTCTTAAAGCTTACAAAGCTATGAGGAAACGTTACTTGCTCGCCATTGTCATCCAGTAAAGGTTCACCAGTAATCGGGTTAACTTCAGCTATTTCCATCTGACCAAAATCAACAAAGTCAGTTATGTCAGCAAAGGCTATGTCGATGTACTTCTGTAATACCGCTTGGGCATCCAGCAATACACCATTAAACCTTTCTTGCTTAAGTCGTTCAATCTCTTGTTTAACTCCATCTTTCCCCATCACTCTATAAGCGATTGATTCAGCGGTATTACGATCAACACCATACGCTTTCTGATATGCCTTAGTAGCATTAAAATACTTGATATAGTAAAGGCAAAACAACTTTTGCTTATCATTCAGATCATCATTCTCAATGACCGGCGCAGCAGTATCATCCTTCTTTTTAAGGGTTGCAACCTTTTTTACGGATGCATCTTTTTTAGGTTGCTTGGTTGCATCCTTTTCCGTTAGATCCCTTGACCATCTTTCACGACTCTTTCTGCTTTTCAATGTGCCTAATTTAATATCATATTTTTCGGCCAGTGCCTTTAAGGTGATATTGGTAGATTCATATTCTCTTTTTATTTCTTCCCAATTCATCTACATAGCACCTACCTCCTAATATTTTGGGCATATAAAAAAGCACCCTAATCAAGGTGCCAATCAATTATTTTTCTTCTGATTCATTATATAATTTTTTTAAATCGAATAGCTTTGAATCCATTACCCCATGTTCTCTTTCATATTCGTTGTATGCCATGTCGCAAAATTTCAATCTCTCATTTGTTTCTCTTACAATCCTAATCACTATGTCATGTATTAACTCAAATTCATGCGTTTGAAACTTTTCTAGTTGAATACCAATTAGGTCATGTTTTAAATAATAATTATGGCAATATCTATATGCAACTATAAGTTTTAACAAATCTTGAGAAGCTAAATGTTTCTTTGAAAGTACTAAATCAACTAATTTCATTTTATTGAAATCTGATATAGCTGTTTTAACAATACTTTTTTCTACACTTAGCACTTTTCCAGTAAATAAATCCTTTTCGACCTTTTCTTTCTCAGTATTAGTCTCGATAAATGGTAAATCTTTAAAGGTTCCAAAGTTATTAAGATCGTAAAAATATCTTAGGAATTCAGATTGTGCAATAACAGCATATAATTCGATATAGAGTTCGGTTAATTGTTTGTAATAATAGTCTCTTTTGAACTTTTTCGTTTCGACCATAAAATCAAATGTATTCTGTAAATACTTAAACCCAATATTAGTCAATAAAGTTAAAATTATTGTAAAAAACGCTAAACCTATACTATCCTGTAAATCCATTTCCCAACCTCCTTTCGCCTAATATTTCGACAAAAGAAGATGTTTTCCTGCAAATAAAAAGCACCCCGAAGGATGCTGTTTTTGTAATTAATCAAAAGGATTGTTATATTCGTACGGCTCGTAATCAATATTATTCGATTCGAAATGATCTGCGTTGGATCTAATATATTGATCAATAACTGTATTAGGGTCACCATCAGTATCCACCATATGATACCTATCAGGTTCAGTATAGTCAGGATATCCCTCACCGGGTCCACAATCTTCTGCACAATTTAGTGTTGGATTTGAATCATCCTCTACAAATATATGATTATTGTTTTTCTTTTCTTGGTTATTTTGATAGTCAATGAAGTCTCTAAACCCTAATATAGGCAAACCAATCGTAATAAAAATTAGAAATCCCACCCAAGTAATCTTTAAAGGGAATAAAATAAATCCTCTTTTTAATGTTTTGCCGCTTCTCTCCCCAACCATAGCCACAACAGTAATAAAGAAATAATAAATTAGTATAGTATAAACGATGTATTTCATCTAATCCCCCTTAGGTAACTACATAAAAAAATACTCTAAACAAAGCACTATTGGGTAGTCTTTTCGACAAGAGAGGTGTTTTTTCCTGCATCATTCGACCTATTAAAACAATCTTCCTGCAAACAATCTTCAATAATAAAAACAACGTACGTCGGAGCGTACGTCATGAAACTCTTTGTTCAACTTTTTTTCTTGCCCTTTCAATGTATTGCTGCACTGTTCGTTTCTTCAGTCCTAGTTCATCAGCTATTTCTTGCATGCTCATTCCTTGAGCTGCATGTAATATGTAGCACTGTCTTTCTCTTAATGAAAACGACGAGAGAATATTAATTAACACCCTTTTTTGGTCTGCTGGGATATATAATGGTTTATCATCCTCATCAATTTGGCTCGTGATATCAGGAATAATATCCATGCTTTCCAATGAACGTTTTTGGTAAATGGTCCTTTTATCAATTCCTCGCATAAGACCTGGTTGTCTTCCGGTCTCCAACCATTCAATTACAAAATCTGTATCATCAATCATGCTGTTAATTAAACTCCTGTCCACTCTATCTGCTACTATCTCATTGTTCAATTTCTTCTTAAGTTTGCTTAATTCTCTACGTCCTTTTGTGTATTCGTGTATTAACTGATCAGCCCAATTTCTCACTGTTTATCCCCCTAACGTCGTCTGATTGAACCCCTATGCCTTTTGTATGTTGGCATTCCCGTACCCATCAAATACCGCAAATCTGATTCTGAAAGCTCGTCCTTCTTCTTAGGCGGCGACTTCTTCGGACTCTCTATAATTGGTGTGTCCTTATGCTGCATTCCGTTTTCCTTTTTCCACTGCTTCAGTTGGTCTCTAAAAGTAGGATTCATCTACATTTCTCCTTTTTACAAATTAAAAAGGACACCAAACAAACGCTATTGCGTCGTTTAGTGTCCTCCAGAGGGCTGGTAGAACTGTATTATTCAACTTAAAAATTTTTCAATTTCTAACACTTGATCACTTAACTTCACATAATTTTCTTTGTAGTCTGCTAACTTTTCTTCAAAAGACAATATTCCTGTGTCTTTAAATTCAAGTTCCATTCTAGTATCTAATTGAAAATTAATTAAATTATTCATTAGACCTCTGTGTTGTAGAAAAATATCTTTCGGTATGGTATCTAAAGGAAATTTTAGGAGTTCTTCCTTTAAGTATTTACAAGTTCTATTTATCCTTGTTAAGGTCAATACATCTCGTCTATCCTCATATACAAAAGATTGGATATACTTAAGGAATAGATCAATTTGGTTCTTATAAATCATGTATTGCTTATAATACATCTCCTTAGATTTTTCAGCTTGTACCTTTCTATCAAGCTTCGTAGCAATTCTATTTAGAAAAAAACCGATTATTAAACCAAGAATCCATTGTATCTCTTTTAGTACTTCTATCAAAACTCTTCCCCCTCATCAAACTTGACCCGTTTCACTTTACCCTGGTGTGTAATTATCTTTGTTTCTCCATGTTCTGGCAGCTCTGTAAGTCTAGCTTTTCCATCACACACCACAATAGCAAAGCTGTTATTATATTCCATTATATCAATTTCAAGTTTGAGATTAGTAGGGTTTATTTTTAAATCCTTTAGCCTCACATACACCCCTCCCATGGTATAATTAAAGTGAGCTGGCCGGGAGAGATCCTGGCTTTTTTTAATGCGCTGATTTATAAGCTTCGTAGGCTTGTTCAACTGTTCTTAAATGTTCGATTTCTTGTTTCTGTTTCTATAAAGCATCCAAAGCAATTAGCGATATACTTTCACCGTAACTATGTTCGGATAAAACCAGGTTATCCTGCAGATATTCCATAAGGTTATGCAAATCCTTGTTTAGTCTTCTTTCTTGTTCGCTGTTGTATTTTAGGCGTTCAATCTCTTTCTGCTGAGCTGCAACTGTATTCATAAGCCAGATAACATCATTTGATGTTATAAACTGCCTGCCGTTACCCGATATTTTTTCATTAATTTCAATCAATCTTGTATTGGTGTCCATGCTTTCCCTCCTAATCAATCTAAATATCAAACATAAAATTTACTTTTTTAGCTTTAAAGCTTTCAGCGATCTTCCTGACTTTTAAATGAGCATCCATTTTGCTGTCTGCTTTCTCAATCAACTTCATTTCTGCATAATACTTTGAAATAGACTTATAACAACGGATTACCTGGTATGCTCCCCATACTCCTCCAACACAATCAGGGACGAACATTTGTAATTGATTAATGCTTTTCCCAGCTACCTTTTCAGATTGCCTAACTTGTAAAAATTGTTCCTTAGAAACTTCAACCTTCACAAGAACCACTCCTTTTTCCGCTAATTGTTCGATAAGTATTTTATTGGAAAACATAATAATTCTTTTGTTACTTATTTACTATTTTTCTTGTAGGATTTCCCACCTTCTTGTCGAATTGTTGATTATAGAAAGGTGGTGAATCAAATGCAATTTGATGGAGCAGTAATTAAAGAACAAGGAATAACTTTTGCTATAGTTATAGTTAAATCTCATGTTTTACAAAGCAGTCACTCTATTGATGAAGCAAGAAGTGCATTCTCTAGGCACTTCCCAGGAATGCCACTCATCTTAATGGCTCAAGATTTACGTGGAGTCCCAACATACCAAGGAAGAAAAGATATTGTAAAATTCTTAGCTAACATTCACCCGAGTAGAATTCCTTGGAAGCGTTACACTGTTTAATTTGAATAATTTGCAAAGATTTTTCATCTGGGTTAAAGCCATCTTGGACGGGATGGCTTCTCCTTTTTTGAAACACATTACAAATTAAGCTTCATTCCTCTTCTTTTCACACTCATACCGCTCAATCGAATAATCAACCTTGCGCTTAGACTTTTTCTTTTTCACTTCACTCGGAGGAGTAAGACCTCTTTCCCGGCAATATTTCTCCATTTTGTCAGGTGTAAGAATTGTTACAACAACATCTCCATGTGCGGTTTTCCTAGTCATTAAACCTCACCACCGTTTTATAAGTTACTCCAACTTCCTTAAGCCCTTCTTCAAAGGCATGTTTTAGAAAAGCAACCTTATCCTCATCGGTCATTGAATAATCATCACCTAATGAAATGTAGTAGCAGCGTAAAGCATGGTCTAAATCCGCGATGGCTTCCTTGACTGAATCAATGTATTCTCGATGTTCCTTTTTATCCATTGCTTTTGCTTTCCATCTCACCGCAGGCATTGCCACTTATTCCGACCTCCCATCAATAAGCTTTACCGCCATGTTTATAGTTCCTTGTTTTGTTGTACTCCATTTTCTTTAAAACTGCTGATTCCAAATTAATTCCTTCTGAACCACATAAATCAAATATTCGAATACACACATCTGCTAGCTCTTCAACAAAGTTCTCCCTATCTCCCTTACGATCAGCTTCTAGTGCTTCACTCACCTCGCTGTGAATAAGCGCTAATTTAGTACCCGTTTCTACTGGTGTATCATGCCATCCTTTGGATTTAGCAGTTTCATAGGCTTCTTGACATAGTTTGTTAATCATTACTTCACAACCTTCCATCCTTGTCTTAATCTGCTGTTTAAATCATGTTTTTGGAGTTTTTCATAAAGATGTACAGATTGTCCGTTTTCGTACCGGAACAAAAGGATCCACTGACGTTTACGCTTGCCTTTGGCCATCTTCTTTTAATCCCTCCACATATACATCAATCCGTGGACTTTCACCGTATAGCTTGTAGGACTTAACTACAGCTACCTGATTGTCATCCGTCCATATTAGTCCGTTCAATGAGTCGAATAGACCTTTAACTAAATTGTCGATATCGGGTTTCTTGCAATGCCATTCTCCTATCGATTCAAGTTTCTTTTTCTTGCTCCAACTCTGTGGAATCGGCATTGTGAACCACACCGTTACTTCCAGTGGACCTGTTAGGAGCTCCATTCGTTTTACCTGACTTAACACATGCATCTGAATTAGTTTTTTATATGTGAGGTACCGCTGGGCGTTAGGCTTGATGTATTTTCCTCGACCTGTCATCCTAACCGCGCCCATCGGCTCAACCGGTATTTCCACTTTTAGCATTCCCTTAACACCAGGACAGTTTCTTCCACGAATTGCAGCTGACCTTTTGGAGGTTCGTTCTCGCGTTCCTTTTGTTTCTTAGCGCAAACAGGACCCATACCGCGTTCAATGCTTTTTTTGCTTTTTAATTGACGATTGCATATTGGACAGATCATTCTTCTTCCCCCTCATCCACTAGATCAGGATTATCAAATTTGTTTCCAACTACCTCAAACATGTGTCCATTTAAATTCCAGTAGTCATCTAAAAACAGTTCACCAGCCATAAATCCACCGCAAGCAAACTTTACCTCGTGAAATTCATCCGGAAAGTCTGAATTAATTCTTACTATGTCGCCTTCGAAAACTTCTTTCCCATTTTTGTCTTTTAAACCTGTGAACTGGAGAAACTTCAAATGCTTATGAGTGGAAAAAGAACACATCGGCATGCCAGCATTTGATTCTTCCCAAGTGGTGTATTTTTGTGAGATTGTGTTATAGAAATTAAACTTAATCTCTCGCATTCTCCCAACCTCCTAAAACCAAGCGTTTTCCGCTTTGGCAGTATCTACTTCACGAAACGAAGCAAGAACTAATTCATAATGCAGTTCGTCAATATCACATTTATCAATTGATACTCCATCCTTAGTAGCCCTTACACCTAATCGATTCAACTCATCCAGATAATACTCACGCATTGCCTTTTTACTAACCATTAAGCACTCACCTTCCTAATCATTTTTACAATGTATAAAACATGATCCTCGGTGCCAAGAAAATCTTTTTTATAAGCTTGGTAATCTGCTTTTCTGTACTTGAATAGTTTTGTAGTTTTCTTGATGGATGTTATCGGGGCTACACATGAATAGCCCCTCTTTTCTAGCTCCTGAATGCGTTTGACCAATGACAGCTTGTCCCAATCTTTGACAATGGTGATTTGCTCTGTCATTTTCCTACCGTCATTCCCATGGAGTATTGGCATTTTACGTTTTCGTAAATTTGTTCTAATTCCGACAAAGTTAACTCATACAGCTGTTTTTTATCTGGTGTTTTAAAATACCCCATTTTCATCAAGGATGCTTTTAATTCATCCTTTCTTTGCTCTACTGCTTGTGTTAGCTGCGTAGCTTGTAAGTTCATGTCATCACCCATTTTTCTGTTGTTTTAAGCGTTCCTCAAATAACCGTTTCTTTTCTTCAAATGACACAACATCTTGTTCAGGTTGGTTGTTTTCCGGATCATCTTTCTTTTCCATCCATTCCGGTACTAACTCTTGTCGGAGAGGCTTTCTTGAATAACCTCGACCTTTGCGTACTTGAGGTTTACCTTTTTTCGCGTCTTCCTCGGCAACATGTTTATCAAGAATAATTGGGATGCAATATGCAAAACTATTAATCTTGTCGAATTTATGTTTTGGTTTGTAATCACTAAAACATTCCTCCAACCAGTCTAGAAGCTTATTAACATCAATCTTGTATTCTAGAAGTAGTTCAATGCTGTGCCTGTCTTTAGCAGAAACATCGAATCCACCAATTCCGGCTAACCGCATATATTTTTCTTTGAGCTGTTCAAAGTCACTTAAAGAACTACCTGGTATTTGTCCCTTACTCTGATCGGTATCAGCAAGCTGGACACTTTCGGTTGTAGGCACCCCGCCAGTTGATTCTTCATGTGCGTATATATCAGCAGCATTATTATTTATATTTGTAATATCTAGTTCTGTAATATCTTTCTTAGATTGGACATTTTTGTCTGATCTAACTGGATTGGACATTTCTGTCTTATCTGTGGAGAGAGTAGACATTTTTGTCTTATCTCTTTTTGGGTCAGATTGGACATTTTTGTCTTTTCTAACTTTGAACTTTTTAGAATTTTTGACTGTGAAAATTAACCCATAAGGAGCACGAGTTATTTTAATGTATTCTTCATTTTCAAGAGTCTCTAGCCATCTACTTACAGTCTTTTGATTGACTCCAAATCTTTCCGCAAGCTCTGGTAGTTTCTGAGGTTTATTCCCCAACACGATGCCCCATACAACACCATCTTTTTCTTTCTCGGCTGTCGTTGAGCTTATACACCATAGAAACAACCAGATTGCACTTCCGATTCGTTTATAATGTTTCGGGGTTAAAAGCCCTGAATAAGTATTAAAAGGAAAGCTGTCTTCGGGCACCGTATCACCTACTTCCTTTTACAGATTGCTTTCATGCCATCAATTTTTATAAATTCTAGTTCGGGGTAACTTTTGTTTATATATCCCTGAACATACGCTTTAAATCTCTTACCACGTTCATTTAACCCCTCAGTCATCAATACATAACACTGAGGGATGGTTACCTCTACCTCATCATCCTGGTACATAAACAACTTTCCCCGTGAGCTCCATTATTTCTCTCTTGAACTTTTGTTCGTCACTGTTGTTATCACTTAAATGGAGCAACCAAATTTCTTGAACTTTTGATAGATCATTAGCTTTAAAGAAATCTTTAACGTTTTCTAAGCTAAAATGAGACTGCATTAATCTTTTTCTCATTACCTTTGGTACCTTGCCTGCTATGATGTTCTCTTTTAAGATTTCCATTGAATAATTACACTCAATCATTATGTGCGATAGGCCTGGGAACTTGTAACGGATGTAGTATGTATCCGTGGCGAAAAGTAGCTTCTCTCCGTTTTGGTTGGCTAACAGGAAACCGTATGGCTCCGATACATCGTGTTGAACATCAAAGGGTAGAATAGTCCAGGTACCTATCTTAAATGGCTTTTTTGCCACTACTGGATTGATTCTATGATGATTAATACCTAAAGCTTCAACCGTTCCTCTTGAAGCGTATACGTTGATTCCTGCCTTCAATACATCCTTAATCGACTTACAATGGTCCCCGTGCTCATGTGTTACTAAGCACCCTGCAACCTCTGACATTCTAAAATTCAATGCCTTTTGAATCTCCCGGTAGTTTATCCCGCATTCTAGGAGAAGGGGTGTGGTGCCATCTGTAACCCTGTAGCAGTTCCCCTTCGAACTAGATGCAATTGCTGTTATCTCAATCATTAGAAGTTAGGTCCTTCAGTGCCTGTTTGCTGAAATGTCATCTGCTGTTGATGTGTTTCTTCTTCAATTATTTGAGGTTCTTCCTTTTCTTCGTATTCAATATCAATAACCTCAGAATTTGCATTTGTTTCAATTTGTTTCTGCACTTCGGCCTCTGGAGTAACATCTACACGTTCGTTGTCGTACTCATTCTCCGTTGAATTATTAATTGCTTCTACAAGTAGATCACTGTCATCACTTGTGTTAATGAAAGCTTTAGCAGCACGATTGATAACGGTACGTTTGGCCATTTCTTGCGGGAACTTGTTTTGTACGTTCTTTGTTTTCGCTTGGCTCCATGATGTTTCAATTTCTTTTCTAGTCATAACCGTTAATATTTCTTCATCTTCGCTTGTTTTAACCACTGCGTAAGCTCCTAAAATTTCGTTATCTCGATTCAAGAAGTTTGTTTCATGCTTGAGTAATTTTTCACGACCACCTGCAATTTCGTAATCAAACACATCACCATCAAAAATTACGTTTGCCCAAATATCCTTAACATTCGTAAGACGTTTAAGTACAGCCTGTGTGCCAAAATATGACCGATTCAACTGCAACTGGTCCCCGTATACAATGAAATAACATTGAGTTTTAGCAGGGCTCAGACCTTGAACAACCATATCTAACAATGCATTTGCTATAGATGCTTTAGAGCAAACCTCAAGTGCTGGTTTTCCGTTCCTATCCTTAACCTCTTGAAGTTTGAAAAATGCGCTTTTTAATGCGTTGCTAGCGTTATAATTAGCAGGAAGTTGAAGCCCATCTTCCTGCAACCTCCCTAGACTTTTGTTTACATCATCCGTTATGTCCTTTTGGATAAGTGCTACTTGGTTTTTATTACTCATTCTTATACAGCCTCCCTATTCAGTTGTTTTGGACTTTCGACCCTCAACGCCTTGTCCTTTTCAGACACGACAAGGGATATAACTTGAGCATCAACGTCAATTAGTTTCGTTACCGCTTCGGAGTTATCAACAAAGATTGGTGCCATAAATCCGTAATGTTCCGATAATGTATTTATAATGTCTAAACCTACATTGATTTTTGCCGCGTTGTTCAAGCCTGAACCGTAAGGAACACCATCATATAAGGTTTCACAAACCTCCTGGAGACCACCGTTTATTTGTGTTTCAAACAACTTGAATCGTGCGTATCTGAATTTGCTGTTGATTTTATCTTCCAGAAGATTAACTTTTGTTCGAATGAATTCTTCTGTTAAGAACAATTGGTGTTCAAGCTTTTCAAATTCTTCAGCTAGCTTTTCCTCTTGCTCCTGCAGCTCACGTATTCTCTTTACAGCAAGTTCATTCTGTGCAAATTTAGCAAGCTCAGTTTGTAGTTCATCGCGTTCCTGCTTAAGCTTATAAATAGCCAGTTGAATATCTTGGATGGATTCATCAGCAGAAATCTTAAGTTCGTTCATTTGCTTCATTAGCTGTTGTTTTTCATTCAGTTTTTCAACGTAAATTGGATTTTCAGTAATATCTACAATTGTGATTTCAAGAGCCTGTAACTGTTCTTGTAGAATTTCAATAGCCTTTTGCTTATCAGCAATTTGGACCTTAGTGGTGTCGTATTCATTTAATAATTTTTCGTTTGCAGAAAGGATTTCTTCTTTGCGTAATTTGACTTGCTGTCCTCGTTTATTGATGCTTTCTAGTCTTGTAGACTTTTCTAAGTTGAATTGTGATAAAGCTTTATCTCTTGCAGCTGTTACTTGTTCCTCTGGTAAGTCTTGTCCACAAGTTGGGCATTCGCATTGTTCGCTGTGGCTAAATTCATGTGAGTTCACTACCTGCCATTCTTCACGCAACTTAATCAATTCATCTTCAATTCGTTTGAGGTTGTCATCGTTATAGCGCTTGTTGCTTTTAACATTTTCAAGCTTTGAATTCAGAAGAGAAATATTAGATTGTTCTTCTTGGACTTTCGCTTTTAATCGATAAACATCTTCCTTGGATCCAGCTTCATGTTCTTGTTTAATCCTAAGTAATTCAATTTCAATCACTTGAATTTCCCTTTGCTTTTGGGAAATGGCATTACCATTCCGGATGTTATTAATCAGAGTCATTTCTCCATCAATGTCACTATTAATGCGATTAATTTCAGCCTCCAGCTTTTCACGTTCAATCCCTGTTAGGTCAGGTAGACTGCGCTGTAATTCATCAATTCGAACTGGAATCTTCTCTAGTTCCTTGTTGATTTCAATCCTGCGAGCTGCAATTACTTTCCTGTGGTTTTCGATTGAACGACCGTTTAGCACATTCATTAATTTCGCCAAATCTTTATTACTAGCAATTACCTCTTCATCCGTAATGTCACCACTGATTTCAAGCAAAACCCTGCGACGATCTTGCCACTTAAGTTGCTCATTGAAGTACGATGGTGAGGTTAAGAGTTTAAAAACATCCTCATTAATCAATCCAGAGATTAGTTCGTCATACTCTTTTTTCTTGGATGGTATGCCATCGATAAAGTAATCCGTAGTATGGCCCGAAAATTCTTGATGAATGGAACCTCTCTTTTTTGTCCACTTTTCCGAATAGGACTTTTTAAGAGTTAACTCGGCTCCATCGATTAAAAAAATTGCTTCTACTTGGTGATCTAGGTTGTGTAAGACCTTCCCTGACTTGTCCAATGTTTTTATTGAAAAATCTTTTTTGTTATTAGAATCTTTATCAAATAACAACCAAACAAATCCATCAAAGAGTGTTGTCTTTCCAGTGGCGTTGTCACCGAATACTTTCACGTTTTCGCCACGAGTATCTAAGACAAAGTTTTTAACGCCCTTGAAATTAATTAGTGACAGCTGCAACAATGTAATATTTTTCATGCTGTTACCTCCCTCTTCTTGCCGAGCTCTACATATTTATTGAATTGTTCTTTGTTTTTAAACTGAAATACTGGCGTTCCGTTCGGTTTGATGTTGATGTGACCGCGAGCCTGTGTGAGGCGCATTTGGTCAAATTTCGAACTACTGAATGTAATTTGAATCATTATTTAAACCTCCATTTGAATTTTTAAGGAGATTCCTGTACAATTTAATTACTGATGTTTAGGAATCCCAACTGACTCACCCTTGCCCGGTGGGTCTTTTATTTTGCCTGGGTAAAGGTAAAACCAAGAACTTCAATCAAATAATCTTCAAGACTGTCTTCTAAAACCACATCTCCTTTCTCGTTATTAGTAACAATCGAGTCTCCTTCTAGAATTTCATTACCGAAATAATCAATCCCGTTATGCTCCGGCTGACTAACCATGTTTTGATAACCAGTTTGAATTAGGGGCATATCTTGTCCTCCTTTCGAATATGATAAAGTAAATGTGATAGGTGTAATTCACACCGGAATGAGCAAGAACCTACTTAGGCGGGGGGCGGCCATTTTCAGTTCTCGATCATTACGGCAAGAATCAATCCTTGCCGAACATGCATTTGCATGCTACAATTAGATTAATTCAGTATCCTTTGTAAGGTCACAGGCAGTAAGTTAAGTAGCCGCTTAGCTTACTGCTTTTCCTTTACCTCATGAGTTCTTGCCCACTGTTCATCTACCCACAAACGAGCATCGCAACTTGTACATTTATATAGATATTCTTTGTGTGTTCCACAATCCTCAATATCTCCAGTAAACTTAGCCTTTGTTTTTACATATGCTGTTGGATGACAACTAGGGCAAATATCATGTATTAATTCAGGAACTTTAGTTTCTACTTTCATTCTTACCACCCTCTAATTTTGATCCCAAAACGTAACCAACCCCTACTGCAATAAACGTTGTGCAAAACCAAAGAAAAATAATGGTCATTTCTTCAAAAACCTCCTTTGAATAAGTTTCAATTTGTGCTTAGTCCACATTTTCGTCCAAGACAACCCATACTCTTTACACAAAACTGCTACATAATGGTTTGAAGCTGTAATTACATCGATACACTCTAAAATTGACTTCTCGATAATTTGAATCTCAAATTCCTGAACCTGTTTCGGATTTACCGAAAGTTTTTTTGCTGCTAGATCAACCGCCTTTAATGCCTCTTCTAATTCCTCTTGAGTTTTCAATAGGACACTAGTTCTATGTAAATCAGCTGCTTCACCATCTAACTTTGCAGGTCCCCAGTTCATATACTCAGCTGATGCTTCCATCGCCACCCACGGATTGTTATGCTCACTGGCAAAATAGTTTGTTATGTTTGGTTGAACCTTATATCTTCCGTTTTCTTGTTGTGAAACTGCTTCACGCGATTCAAAAATTTCAAATGAGAGCTGTTGTTGTGTAAATCCAGCATCATGCCTTGCTTCTTTAACCGCTTTTGCTGCTCTACCAACCTTCACCTGGTAACACCTCCCTTCTACCATTTAATTTTGGATGTGATGATAGAATATTAGTTAGGCTCCTTCTTCAAATTTGAAGTCGTTAATATTGACTCTGAATTCAATAGCCATTTCTTTTATTACTTGTAAGTAAATTTCAACCAACCGTTTTTCTTCTGAGATAACATCAAGTTTGTTTATTTTTTGAACGTAAGATTTAGACATACCTTGTGCTATGGCGCGTTCTTTTCGATTATTTAAACGAATATCCAATTTGCATCCTGCTCGTTTTTCGAAACGTTCATAGCTTAGATTGATTACGCTTCGATATGGATCGATACCCGTCCAATACTTAGCAATCTTTTTAAGAATTACACTGACTTTTTCACGCCATCCAACATTGTTAAGTGAAACGATATTGGAAATGTTATTTACTTGCCCCTCTAACTGAGACATACGTTTATCTTGTTCTACTAACTGATTGATGGTACCCTGTAATATTTCTAGTTGAGTCTTAGGAGCTTTTAATTCATTTTCCATTTGTTCAAACCTGGTAACGTAAGTTGCAGTAAAGAGTACTCCTTTTTCACCAGTCATTTTATTTGCTACCATGTCGCAACCTTTACGAGTTAGAAGATAACAAGGTCTTATTTCACCTTTACTATCTCGATAAGTAGTTTCTTTAAAAAAATCTGACGAACGGAAATCTCCGTTGGTTAAATATTTGACGAAGCTCTTAATTTTTTCGAGTAGATCAGCATGCCTAACTTGGGTCATCTCAGCGACTTCTCGGCTATCTACTAACAATTGACCATTTTGATTGATAATTTGTAATTGATTCACTGCGCTACCTCCAAACTTTTTTGTTCTTGGTCTCTCATCCAAGCATCTATTGTTTCTATTGAGAAGAAAATTCTTCTGCGAACTCGGATATGAGGTATTTGCTTCTGTCGAACCATGGTGTAAATCGTGTCTTTATGAACACCGATGTAATCTGCAACTTCTTCGGTGGTTAGGGTTTTTCTTTGCAACTAGAGCACCTCCTACAAATTGTATTTATCAATGAATTTTAGTAAGTCCTGGATTGCATCCTGCTTTGTATAGAGTTCATCGCCTTCTTCTAGGTTGATAGCAATCATCAGTAGTTCTGTTTTCATTTCAGACTTTTCAAGGACTTCTCTGATAGTTGGCATGATGGACCTCCTTAAGCAGTTATTTTCTTAGGTAACGTTTTGTTACCTCTATCTTCAAAAAAAAGAGTCCAATCAACATCCAAAATTTTTGCGACTTTCTTTGCGGTACTAACACTTGGAGTTCGTTCTCCATTCTCAATCATTCCGTAATACTGGCGCTTTATTCCAGCTAGATCCGCAACATTTTGATGAGTGAGTTTTTTCTGTTTCCTAGCATTTTCTAGCCATTTTCTCAATTGGTATCCACCTCCATTAGCAACGTTTTGTTGCTCTCTTAATTACTATTATAAGCAACAAAATGTTTCTGTCAACATTTAAATGCAATTTTTTGTTACCTTGATTCAAAGCAACTATTTGTTGCTGTATAATTTAGTTAAATAATGTTGTTTAAGGGGAATACATATGAGTTTCCAAAGTAGATTAAAAAAATTAAGAACAGACCGTAAACTTACGCAACAACAAATTGCAAACAAATTAGGGATTACTAGACAAGCATACGGTTATTACGAAAGCGAAAAGGAAAAAAGAGAACCTGACCATGCTACCACCCAAAAAATTGCTGAGATATTCGATGTTTCTGTTGATTATTTGTTAGGTATAACTGATTTAAAAGTTAATGTTGCTGGAAAACAAATACATTTATCACCTAACGAACTAAAAGTGCTTGAAGAAATAAAAAAATATCCTTCCTTATTCCACGACTTAGCTAACGCTCCAGATAAAAAAATAAGGCAACTTATAAAAATGTGGGAAGTTATCAAGATGGATTTAGAAGAGGATGATGATCGAGATGACATTATTGATGATTAAATCGTAAATAAAATTGGGGGCAATACTTAATGAATGAAAAACTCAATATATTTATCCAAAAGATAAAAGATAATAAACGTGCTTTTTTTATTGGTGGTATTTCACTAGTTATTATTGTTGTAGCTTCAAATACAATGGGTTACTACTCTGGAAAAAGTGCGGCTGCTATTCCAATAGAAGGAAAAAAAATGACATACGATGAACTTGTAGAAGAAATTAAGAAAAAAGAGCAAATTTCAAAGGATTTACAAATTGATATAAGTGAAAAATATAAGGAAAAAGAAAGCATTATAAAAGAAGTTCAAGAAAACCAGAAAACTTTTGATGAGGCAGTTGAAATAATAGATAACAAGATTGCTATATTAGAGGAAATAAAAACACTTGAAACCCAAGTTGGAACTAAGAAAGGTGAAATTGAAACTCTAAACTCTGATATAGAATCAAAAAAATCAGAGCTTGCCAGTATAACTGGAGAAATTCAAAAATCTGGTGAAGAGCCTATAAAGTTAGGTGCAGGATATTATTATTTTGGGAAGGATATACCACCAGGAAGATATGACTTACAACCCCAACAAGGTCAATACGGAAATGTATTTATAAGAGGATTAAATGGCCGAAGTAAAGTTGCGGATACATTTGGTAGAGACGAGTTACATAGCTTTATTTTTGAAGGTATTGAAGGAGAAGAAGTCGAAGCAACTATCCCTATCATTTTAGTACCAGTCAAATAAACAATATTGTTTAAATTTTATCGCCCTCACGGCGATTTTCTTTCAACAGGAGATGTAAAAATTATGCAGGTAAGGGAACTAACTGTAAAAACGGACTACTGGGAGGATCGCGCAAATAAGATCCTATCTCACTTCAACTATAAGAGCCCAGATGAAATAGACCTATATGATATATGTTGGAAATACGGAATCAAGATAAAACCATTGGACAAGGACTTTTACGACGGTGAAATCCAAGATGGATTAAAGGCCATTGCCTTCCCTAGTGATAAAGGTCGTCGTGGAGTTATTTATCTCGTACCTGGTCTTGATGCAGTAGAGAAGAAATTAATTCTTGCAGAGGAATTTTGTCATATCTATGCTCATCACATATCACAGGTGGGCGCCAGCAAGACATTGATTGCAAAAACTGAATCACAAGCAAAGAGAATGTCAGCTTACTTATTAATGCCTGAACGCTTTCTAAAGAATGTTTATGCAGCTGCAGTTGATCAAGCCGTAATGGTTTCAGAAATAGCGGATTATTTTGTCGTATCAGAGGAATTTGCCCTGTACCGTCTTGAAATAATTTATAACCGACGTGTGGATGGATTTGGAATGCTTAAAGGTAAGCTTGGTAGTTTGGAGTGGTTTGATTAGATTATATGTTAAAAAAATATGGACATAATCACCCCAGCTTCACTGCAGGGTTTTATTTAGAACTAAAAACCGAACATATATTTCATGGAGGGAATTGGAAATGAAAGAGATAATTTACTTAGACACAAATATACTTAACTCTATGTTAGCTCAATTAGACGAGGGAATAATCGACAGTTTTTCTATGGAGGAGGATTCTCAAAAATCAGAAACAGAAGAGCACTCAACTACAAGAGGAAAGAATGCTGGTGTAAAAGGCCAAGTAAAATTGAGTACAGGATTATTCCCAGGTGGTGAATTGTTACTTGGTTCCAACCTTGACAATAATGGGAATGAGACTTTGGCTGGTTCTAGGACAATCCTTGAGGGACAGAAAGATATTTTAAATAAAGCATTTCATGATTACGCTTTAGATATCTTACAAAGTAAATTAGAGCAACTAGAACTTTTTGTCAGTGGACCAGATTTTAAAGAAGGGGATTTACATCTAGGTGAAGATACTTTTAAATTCTATGATTTTGATTTGTTAAAAAACGTAATTGATAGTGAACATTTAAACAAATTAATGTTATTTAACGAGCAGTCTCCTATCGGTGATATAAATGAAGCATTGGAAATACTTGAGCGGAAAAGAAAAGGAAAATTATCCTCTAAAGATCAAAATAAAATCGATTTTGCAGAATCATACGAAGAAAGATATGAAGCTTTATTACCTATACTCAATACATTTAAGATACTGGAGACTTTCAGTACCTATTCAGCCAGCGCACTTGGGAACTCTGTAATCATAAAAGCTGGGAATAAAATTGGGTTCCTAAAAAAAGATTATTTACGGGATTCCTCAGTTGCACTTTCTTTCAGAACTGATAAAAGTAGAAATGTAAAGTTTTTAGTAAGGATTATTGGTATTAAGGAAACTGTATATAACGAAAATAACATGCCCACTTTTAATACTGATGATTTAGATCTTATTCCAAATATGATATTCGATTTGTTGTTGGGTTCATTTGGAATCATAAAACCAAACGATGTGTTAGTAACTCCAATTGCTATTTATTACGAATGATATCAAAATGCTTTTTTCTATCTTGTTTACTTTGATTAAATTCGGAAGACTTTTTCTTTAATGATTCATGTATATCAGAACCTCTTTGCTGATTATGCATGGATAGCTGCTCATACTCTTTATTGAGCTTATTCATTTCGCTGTTTGTATCTTTGAATAAATTATTCAGAGCTCTTAGCATTTCAACACCTCCAATATTATTATTATCATAACACACAGTATTATATTCAAGAAGATGGAAAAAAGATAATGCAACTTTCCCTTATCTGTAACAGATGAGGGTTTTATTTAACACATTAGACGAACATATATTCTTTTAGGAGGGAGAAATAATGGCTAGCATTCAAAAACGTGGTGAAAATTCTTGGTTAATGGTTGTGGAAGCTGGATATAACGCTAAAGGAAAAAGGATTAGAAGAACGAAAACAATTCGAATTGAAGATAAGGCCTTACTAAAAACCAAAAAGAAGCTACAGGATCACCTGGAACTTATACTTGCAAAGTTTCAGATGGAGGTAGAAGCTGGTGAATATATCACGCCTGAAAAAATGCTTCTAAAGGACTTTATTGAAGTGTGGGAAAGTAAATATGCACAAGAGAACCTTTCTGAACAAACATTAGATGTTTACTTGACCTATATTAAAAATCACATCACACCATATTTCGGTCACATGAGGATTGACCAAATAAAACCAATTCATATTGTAAATTTCCTTGCTCAAATACAGAGAAAAGATGGTAGAGAAGGTCCAGTTTCTGCTGGAACAAAACAATATATCCATAGAGTATTGAGAAATATCTTTGAAAGAGCTGTAAAGTGGCAGTTTGTAAAATCAAATCCGGTTGACTCTGTTGAAAAACCGCAAAACAATGACGATGATGAAGAAAAAGATGTGTATGATGCCAATGAAGTAGAAGTGTTGTTAGCATCGGTTCAAGATCGTAGTCCACATTGGAGAATCTTTGTATCCTTAGCGTTAGCTGCTGGATTAAGACGCGGGGAATTATTAGGTTTGGAATGGTCCAATGTAGATTTAAATGAAAAAACAATAACAATCATACAAACAATAACAAGAGGGAAATCCGGGAAGCCTATTATAAAAAAGCCTAAATCAAAGAAATCCAAAAGAATAATTTCTCTCCCCTCTTCTATCGTAAATGAATTAGAAGATTTTCAGTTATATTGGAAAAAAGAAAAAATGAAAATGAGGGATAAGTGGATTGAGGAAGAACACGAATGGCTTTTTTGCAACGAAGATGGCACACACTTCTACCCCACCACTCCAACAACATGGTGGAGAAGATTTGTTAATTCCGTTGGAATAAGATTCATTCGTCTTCATGATTTACGTCACACCTCAGCAACTTTATTAATTAACCAAGGTGTACATGCAAAAATTATCTCCAAACGTTTAGGTCATTCTGGAATTCGAATAACGATGGATACGTATGGACATGCTCTAAGGTCTGCCGATGAAGGGGCAGCAGAAAAATTAGATGATATTTTTAAAAGAAAAAAGGCATAAAAAATCAATTCGTCAACAGTTCGTCAACATTTAGATTTTTAATCGTTGTTGGCGAAAAATAATAAAGCCTAGAACCATTATGGCTCTAGGCTTCAATTGATGATTCCGATTGGGCTCGAACCAACGACCTCCACCCTGTCAAGGTGGCGCTCTCCCAGCTGAGCTACGGAATCACTATATATGAATAATTCATAATATACATCCATTTTGAAGGTTTGTCAATTAGATTCTACTAATTTTATTGGGATCACTCACTCTGATAATATTAATATGATAAAAACAATACTAATGTAGTATTGACACATAATAATTTTATATGTAAAGATATTATTAAGGCAAAGTACAACTAAATAGTCGCTGAATTCCCAAAATCGGGAAACGGGGGAACCATATTGTGCAAAAGGAAATGCACTCGGGGTGAATCCTTTTTTAAAAAGGTAGGACATTCTTCATCCGAATCCGACAGCTAACCTCGTAAGCATCAGGAGAGAGCATTGTTGCGCAAATCAACGTTTAAGGCCACGAGCCATACTCTCGTGGCTTTTTGTGTCTCCAAAAGTATGCTTTTCATCGCAATTTACATTTCTCTTTTGCCGCCAATACACACATTTACTACATCTACGAGGAGGTTTCTTATGTCATTGACTAAAAAGATTTTATTAGGTTTAGGTTTAGGTGCACTTGTCGGTCTTATCTTGAATTTAACATCACCACAGCTTTTTGAATACGCTAACACTTGGGTATTCGTACCGTTAGGTCAAATTTTCTTGAATTTAATCAAGATGCTTGTTGTTCCAATTGTCTTAGTATCTATCACTCTAGGAGTTGCAGGACTTGGTGATCCTAAGAAACTTGGTAGAATTGGAGCAAAAACGATTACTTACTTTTTAGCAACAACTACGATTGCCATTATCATTGCAATCGCACTTGCTTCTATATTTAAGCCAGGGGCTGGAGGTGCATTTGATACAGAGGGAGTAACCTACGATGGGGCAACTGAAGCTCCTCCTGTTATGGAAACGTTAATAAATATTATCCCAACGAATCCTTTTACCGCAATGAATGATGCGAATATGCTTCAAATTATTGCTTTTGCTGTTTTTATAGGTTTAGCTTTAACTGTTTTAGGTGAAAAAACAAAAGGTATTTTAAATCTATTTGAGCAAGCAAATGAAATCATGATGTATCTTGTTAATCTTGTGATGAAAACAGCCCCATACGGAACATTTGGATTAATAGCAACTGCGATTGGAAGCCAAGGGTACGCTGCAATTAAAGCAATGCTCGCTTATTTCCTAATTGTTCTTGGCGCCTTACTTATCCATGCCATTGTCACATATGGCGGTACGATTGCATTTTTGGCAAAACGAAGTCCAATCGAGTTTTTCAAAGGGTTTGCACCTGCGATGACAGTTGCATTTAGTACATCAAGTAGTAATGCTACACTTCCAGTTTCAATGGAAACAGCACAAAAAAATCTAAAGGTTCCTGAACCGATTAGTAGCTTTGTTCAACCGTTAGGTGCAACAATCAATATGGATGGAACAGCAATCATGCAAGGTGTTGCGACCATTTTCATTGCACAGGTATATGGTGTTGAACTTACATTTACTCAAATTTTAGTGGTTATTTTAACAGCTGTGCTTGCAAGTGTTGGTACGGCTGGTGTTCCTGGTGTTGGTTTAATCATGCTGGCGATGGTACTAACAGCGGTTGGTTTACCAGCAGAAGGTATCGGTTTAATTATCGGTATTGACCGATTACTTGATATGACACGTACAGCAGTTAATATTACTGGCGATGCTGCATGTGCCGTGTATGTTGCAGAATCTGAAAAGAAACATATGGGTGAAGCGACTGCTTAATAAGCACCAATTTGCGACAGGGATCATCCCTGTCGCATTCCTTTTTAAAACGGTATAATAGGACATGTAAATTGTTTGTTTGGAGGATTATGATGATGACGATTAATAAAGGCACTGTTAGGGAAATGACTATACATAGTAAGATTTTAAATGAAGAACTTGAGCTTATTGTTTATTTACCGGCAGCCTTCTCTCCCCTCTATAAATACAATGTTCTCATCGCTCAGGATGGACGCGATTATTTTAATCTAGGCAGGGTTGCACGGGTAGCCGATAAGCTTTTAGAAACTGGTGAAATCAGCAATACCATAATTGTTGGGGTTCCATATAAAAGCGTTGCAGACCGCCGTATGAAATACCACCCAGATGGTGAGCAGCATCATTTATATAAGCGTTTTTTAGGGGAAGAACTCGTAACATTTCTTGATCAGGAGTTTCCAACCTATCAAATGGGCCAAGGTCGCGCACTAATCGGGGATTCACTGGCGGCAACTATTTCGCTTTTAACTGCACTTGAATACCCTCATACCTTTGGAAAGATAATGATGCAATCACCTCTTGTAAACGATTATGTTCTTCAAAAGGTTGAAGATTTTGAAGAGCCGCATCTCCTTGATTTGTATCATATCATCGGAACAGGTGAAACTGAGGTAAAAACAACAAATGGTGATATTGAAGATTTTTTAACACCAAACCGCGAATTGCATGACATCATTGTGAAAAAGGGTTATCCCTATTTTTATGAGGAATTTAATGGAAATCATACATGGAAATTTTGGCAGCCTGATTTACCAAGAGCCCTTTCAAAAATGTTAAAATAATCGGCATTCGTATTCTATCATTTTCGGATATTTGATATAATTGTGTTATTATTTTCGTAAAACTCAAGTCAGGTACTTCACGTTTTGATTTATTTAATCCATAAGGAGGGCAATAAAATGAAATATGGCATTGTTATCTTCCCGTCCAAAAAACTTCAAGACACGGCAAACTCGTACCGCAAAAGGTATGACCCGCATTATGCATTAATTCCACCACATATTACGGTTAAAAATGTATTTGAAGCATCCGATGATGAGATTAAGGATATTACAACGGAATTAGAAGCGGTTTCCAAGCTGGTCGAACCATTTAAATTAGAGGTCATGAAGGTTAGCTCCTTTTCCCCTGTTAATAATGTAATTTACTTGAAAGTAAACCCGAATGAAGAATTACAAAAACTTCATAAAGAACTTCACTCCGGTTATTTTGCAGGAGAACCCGAATATGCATTTGTTCCCCATATTACAATTGGACAAAAGCTATCGGGCGATGAGCATTCAGATGTGTATGGTCAGTTACGTATGTTAAAAATGGATCACGAGGAACAAATTGACCGGTTCCATCTCCTTTATCAGCTGGAAAACGGGTCCTGGACCGTTTACGAAACATTTCGTTTAGGAAAGGAAAATTGAACACAGTATGGAAGTAAGAATTGTAACGAACAACAAAGAAAAAGACGATGCCTACACAATCAGAAAAGTGGTCTTCGTCGATGAACAAAATGTACCTCTTGAAGAAGAGATTGATCAATTTGAGGATGAAGCTACACATATTGTCCTTTATGATAACAATGAACCTGTAGGAGCTGGTCGTTTCCGTGTACTTGATGGATACGGCAAGGTGGAACGGATTTGTGTTCTTGCTTCTCACCGTAAAAAAGGTGCGGGGAATTTACTTATGCATAAGATGGAGGACATTGCGAAAGAAAAAGGTATTTCAAAATTAAAACTCAATGCTCAAACACATGCAGAAAACTTCTATAAAAGACTAGGATATGAAACTGTATCAGGTCTATTTATGGATGCTGGTATACCTCATGTCACGATGATCAAGTTATTGTAGGAATTAGGATGTCTTAATTGACATCCTTTTTTTGTTGGATAAAAAAAGGAAAACCTGCTCATTCTACCATAGAGAGGTGAGCATGTTGGACTTTTTTAAAATTGCCATTGATTTAGTAATTGGCCTTTTAGGGTTACTCATACTTACAAAAATTCTGGGAAAAACACAAATAACCCAAATTACGGCTTTTGATTTTATTTCTGCTTTGGTACTAGGTGAGTTAGTTGGAAATGCTGTTTTCGATCGAGATATCGGGATCTTTCAAATTCTTTTTGCCATCCTTATTTGGGGGGTTCTAATTTATATGATTGAATTGATTACACAGAAGATTCGAAGGACAAGGCCCTTTCTTGAAGGAAAACCTTCTATCATCATTCACAAGGGAAAAATTATTAAAGATCATTTAAAGAAAAACAAACTGGATATTAATCAACTCCAGCATCTTCTTCGTTCGAAGGGGGTTTTTTCTATTAGAGAGGCCGAATATGCGATTTTAGAGACAGATGGATCCATCAGTGTCCTAAAAAAGTCTCCCTATGAACCACCCACCCGACAGGATTATAATATGATGGAACAAAAGGTGCGACTCCCAATTACATTGGTAAGTGATGGTGTCTTGATTCAAGAAAATTTAAAGGAAAGTGGTTTTTCAGTAGAGTGGTTACAATCGGAATTGAAAAGCCAGGGTGTAGCCACATATAAGGATTTACTTTATGCAGAATGGCGTGAAGAGGAAGGCTTGTACGTTCAAGAATTCTAGCCTTCCCTTTATTAGATGGATTCGTTATAGAGCAACCCATTGCCAGTATATTGCGCACGGATATTTTCGATATATTGGCTTTGTTTTTTCGTCATTGCTTTTCGTTCAACTTGGTGTAAATCATAGGTACGCTGATTAACGTTCAATGATACTGGATTCACTTGATGAAGTTTCATTTGGGGTGTTTTATAATTCGTAGTACGGTGAACATATTGATTGTATTGGTCATTGTTGATTGGTAATATATAGCCCATTCTTTTCCCTCCGTTCCCTCTTTTATTGCATATGTATGTTTTCGTAAAGTATGTATTATTATTGAAAGAATTCGAAGCAAGCCTTGTATTTGTAGGGGTCCTATAGAAAAAGGTCTGACTATTCATCAGACCTCCATCCTTATTTTTTGTTAATCATTTTTGAAATCGTGTTAAAGTCCATTTTTTCTTTGCCATTTACGATGCTATTCACAATTTTGTCTTCTAGCTGTTTATTTACTGGCTTATTTGCAATTTTAGAGACCTTTTTAATTACATTACGAACTGTAGCTTCATCCTTAAAATTCGCATTTTGCAACGAGTTTGCTAGCTTGAATACCTCCTGCATATCTACGCCTGTTTTCTTTCCGATATTATTAAAAAAGTTATTATCCATTTCGAAGCCTCCTTACATTGTGTTATATCGTATGACATCCGCCTAAAAGTGGTGCAAGAAACTATATCCCTTTTCTTAAATGGAGAAAGTACGAGTCAATTGACTCGTACCTCGATTTTGGGGAATGTTGTGATTAGTTAAAGAAAGAAGCACCTACAATAATTAGTAGGATGAACAATACAACGATTAATACAAAAGTTGATCCCCCGCCATATCCACCATAGCCGTAGCCACCGCAGCCACAACCACCGAATCCGTAGCCCATATTTTGCACCTCCTCGTATAAAGAGTACATTATAAAATATGTTTTGATGGTCAAACTTGTGAGGACAGGTGCACAGGGCTAACGTGGAAATTTTAGTACATTAATCATCCAATTTCTTTTCTAGCTCCTGCTGTTTTTTGGAGAACCATTGATCCAGCTTTTCCATTCTTGCTTCAAGTTCTTTTTCAAATTTACCCGCTTGTACCACCAACTGGTTTAATCCCTTCTCGTTTTCCGCAGCCCATTTATCCAGCTTTCCTATTGCCTCATCATGGTCTTTGTAGTAATCTGCAACAAATCGTTCTATTTCTTTTTCAAATTTACTCATGGCCACACCTCCACTCCACTATTTATTAAATGATAAAAACAGGCTACTTGAGCCTGTTTTAGTTGATTGAATTTTGTGCATTAATATACCCAGCACCATACGTATTGTAATCGATGCCCTTCCATTTATCTGCGCCTTTTAGTAAATCTTTTTTTATATCATCTGGAGTAAAACTTTTATTCTGGATCTTCTTATTTTCAATCATTAATGCCACTACACCAGCACAGAATGGTGTTGCCATTGAAGTACCAGATAAGGCGATATAATTTTCCTCTATACGATTTGCTTTTTGGAACTTATCAAGATATGAGTTAGGTGACCGTAATGAAATGATATTCACACCTGGCGCTACAATATCGGGTTTTTGCACATTATAAATCGTCGGACCTCTACTTGAAAATTCTGCGATTGTGTCATCCATGCGATTATCCAATGTATTTTTATCATCAAGTGCACCGACTGTAATGACTTTATTACTGATTCCAGGACTTGCGATTGTACTCGGTTCATCACCCTCATTTCCTGCAGCAACACAAACTACAATACCACTATCCCATGCCCTTTCAACCACTTGAACCATTGGATCAGCATCCTCATTGTTTAGTCTTTGAGCAGTTGCCCCTAGAGACATAGAGATAATATCTATCCTTGGTTTGGTCAAATCTTGGTTATTTAGAATACACCATTCTACTCCCTTCATGACATTATCCAATGACCCCGAACCTAGTTTGTCCAGTACTTTTATACCAACTAAATTTGCTTTATATGCTGGAGCTTTATATTTCCCACCTGAAGCCAATCCATTTCCAGCTACATCACCAGCACAATGAGTGCCATGTCCATTATCATCATAAGGTTCAACATTAGCATTTACCATGTCTTGGAACCCTACAATTCTCCCTTCTAAATCTTGATGAGGGTAAATTCCGGTATCGATGACAGCTACTGTTACACCTTCACCTGTAAGCTCAGTCCCATTTCGAACAACACGATCAGCTTTACCTGCCGGAGTCGCAACGTTTAATAAAGCTTTAACTTCAGAATTTAAATAGACCCGTTTTACATTCGTACATGTTTGTAAAAGTTCCTCTAAACCCGCCGCTGTAATGGTTGCTGAGCAGCTTGGAATCGTTTTAAATTCATGTTTAAGCATACAGCGCATATGACGATTTAGGACCTCTTTTACATTGTCTGCATTTGTTTTTCCTTTTTTGTATTCAATAATAACTTCAAATTTTCTAGTCTTTTTTATTATCCTTTCAAGACCTTTGTGTAAAAAACATGGTGTCCATTTGAAAGGGCGATATAAATTTACTAGATTTTTTCTGAGATTTTTGTCCATTTTCGAGCCATAATTTCTTGTAAATTGAACCATTGAAAATCCAAACACTTCTCTCACCTCCTATATTTTTCTATAGAATAAAATATGAAAAGAGAGAGAGAATCGGAGCGGTGTTTGTCCGAGGACAAGTGCCTTTTTAAAAAATAAAAACCCCTCATCGTATTCCTAAACTGATGAGAGGTTTCTATTATTATTCACGTACCTTTTTACACCCACAGCCACCAGTCTTTTTCATTTTTGGTTTACTTTTATGGGAGGATGAATAAACCTTCGTTCCTGAAGATTTACTTTTTTTATTATTTATCATATTTTACTCCTCCATAGATTTGTATATTGTTAGTATATGACTTTTCTTGAATAATGTTTTCCACGTAATACTTATTTTTTATTGCTTTCATAAATGAGATTGCTTAAAAACCAACCTTCTATCTCCCGAGAAGTCTGGTTTTCCTTCGGCGACTCTGGTTGTTCCATTTCTGTTGATTCAATTGCACTTTTTGAAGCTAACTGATTTTTTAATTTTTCACTTTCAGATCGTAATTGATTGATTTGTTCACGTAGTGTCTGGTTTTCAGTTCCTATTTCGTTGACTTGTTCACGTAGTGTCTGGTTTTCAGTTCCTATTTCGTTGACTTGTTCACGTAGTGCTTGGTTTTCAAACAGTAGCTTTTCCTTTTTATGAGATTTAAATTTTGATAATTCTGATTGTAAGTGTATTATTTTTTGCTGTAAAAAAACTGAATTATTTGAATTTCGATTCACTTTTTATCCCTCCAATTGAAAATTGATTCAACATATCATATGAACAAAATTCCGCTAATGTCACAGCACATTTGACTAGCTTTTACATACTATACAGTAGCCCCATTACCCAAGGGTTATTACAACAAAAAGGAGGAACACACAAGTGAGTCTTAAGCATAAAGACAGAGACACAGAAAAAGTTTGCATTAATACAACGAAAGTTTACGACTGGATTACCCGACAGATTGAAGTAAATCTCTCATTCACAGATAAATTACCTGTTAAATTCAAATGCGATGGTGAAACAGAACGCAAATTAGAAGAACTTTGCGAGGAACTAGAAGGCCTTGACAACATCACTGTTAATTGCTTTTTAAGCGATAAGCATGGTAATCCAATTGAAACTGGCTTCCAAGATAACAAACAAATTAAGGTTCAAGAAATTTCCGAGCGCCAACCAGTAACTGTAACATTACCAAATGGTGAAAAAGTAAAATTACAAAGAGTGAAAACTCTAGTAAGAGGCTTTATTCAAGTGGAAATCCTAGATGAGATGGATGAAGTTGTATGTAAGACAAAACACCCAATCCCATTCGTAAAAACTCTAACATTCTTATTATGTGCTCCTGAAGGAACTGATCTAAACGTACATGTATCGTTAGCTGAATGTGATGCTACTTTGATTTGCGAGGAAGATATCCAACAACTTGATATCAATTTAACTCTTTGCTTAGAAGTTCAAACAGAAGCAAAAGTGAAGCTTGAAATTGAAGCTAAACATTGTAAACCTCGCGAAGAAATTCTTGAAGAAATAGTATCATGTCCAACAGAAAAATTCCCTCCACAATGTCCAGAAGTTTTTCCCGCTCACTAAAAGAAACTGGTTAAACTAGACTGTTGAATCACCAACAGTCTAGTTTATTTTTTTGAATCATTTTATGAAGGACCACATTTTTAGGATACAAAAACACAAATTTTTAAGCTTTTACATAACTTATAAAGGAGAGGTGGGATTCATGTGAAACCAAGACAGCAGAAAGAACGTCTGGAAGATAATATCCAACTAAAACAACGTGTCATTCATTATCAATCTGAAATTGTATCCTACGAGCACAAACTTAAATCCCTACAAGCAAGCCTTGAAAAGGAAAAAATCCGAAATCAATATTTACAGAAAAAACTATTTACAATTGAGGACCAACAAATAGTGACCTATCAAAAAGAAATATATGAATTAAAGGAAAAGCTTTTACAGCTGGAGGTCGCTCTTGAGGAGGAAAAAATGCGTTCGACACAGCTCCAACAAAAAGTCGTGTCATCTAAACGTCTAGTCGAGGTATCAAAGAAAAAGTCAATCGAAACAATACCTAGTATACAAGCATATTTTTCCTATTCGACCCTCTTACCAACTACAGAAGATGATGAAATTACCATTATTGGAGATTTCATTATTAACAATACCGGGACAGACACCTTACAAGACATTATCGTTTGTATCAAACTGACACCTACAGATGCAGGTAACCTAAGTGGAAAAATCGCAAATAAAATTTCTCAAAGCTTTATTGATTCCAAAATTGATTGGGTCTTTTTACATGAAAACTGGAAAGAAAAAATAAAAGAAGAAGGTGAATACTGGATTAAATACGTAGATCCAAATCCGCTCCCACCAAACGAAGCAGTCATTTTCCCACAATTTGATATTAGCCTAACGAAGAATGAAGATAGTCAATCTGTTGTTGTAGATGGGTTTGTGTACAGTAAGGAAATGCCAAAGGGAACATTTTCTCTAAATAAAATTATTGTAAACTATTAGAAATTTGATTTATGTAATAAGGGGCACGAAAATCCATCGTCCCCTTATTTATGCCTACCTATCATCAAAAGTTAATCATCGTCATTAGTATCGTCTTCTACAAAATCATCTAGACGGAAGAACACGGCTGCGAAAACTATTAAAAAAGGGCAGCATGGTGAGCTGTCCTTTTACAAATTTGAATGAAGAGGTCGATAGCGTGATTTAACAAAATCCTGGATCAATTTGTGGAGAACCATATCTCGGCGACACACTAAATAATCGACAACTTGCTTTTTCTCCTCTGCAGTAATTCCCCAGTCTTCTGGTGTGAAATTAACAATTTCATTTAATAGGTGGATTGGAATCGATTGAATGATGGCTAGCTGGTCGTAAAAATCTTTTTCATCTGGAATGAAGCTTGCGATTAATTCATGCGCCGCACTTTTCATTAGCTTCCTACAGTATGTTGAAAGAATTGTACTTTCCCAAGCAAACGAGCTAAATAGGTCTGCATGATCAATAATATATAGTTTGTGGCTGCCTTGGCTTATTTCTTTAAAAAGCACATTTTTCCTGGTCCGATCCAGATTATACAGCCAGTAATCCATAATGATAATTCCGGCTAGCTGGTTGCAATTAATTACATTCGGGGAAGTTAATTCATGAGCATTTTGACAATTTGGGATATACTCAGTTGCAAATTGTGTGCTTGTAAATTTAACAAGCTCACCGTCGGTTAGCTCACTATAAAAGGGTTCCGGGATTTGTACAAAGCGACCAGGTGGAACAGGGAGTTGTAAATAACGTGCAATTGAGTAGCCAACCCATTCGTTAAACAATACCTTCTCTTGGCCTTCCTTTAAAAATTTCACGATATACTGTTTACCATTATCAAATGAAAAGAGATGTGCGTTATTCGATTTTCCTTCAAATAATTGATGATACTTAGTTGGTTGGATGCCCATCACCCCCAGTCAATTCTTGAAGTAATCTAACATAGCTCTCCGCACATTTTTCAAGTGAGAAGTTGGATTCTACACGTTCTCTTCCATTAGCCGATAATGTCTGGTAGTACTCTGGTGCATCGACAATTTGATAGATTTTTTTTGCTGCATCTTGGGCATTTTCTTCGATATATAACAAGCCTGTCTTTCCATCCTCGACAATTTCAGGAATCGATGAGATGCCTGGTGCGACCACTGGTACCCCGCAAGCCATTGATTCAATGAAGGTATTTCCGAACGACTCGCCCTTTGTTGTAGCAATGGTGCATCCGCCCGATTGTCGAACCTTAGAGTACATATGTGGCATTTCTTGATACGCAACCACCGGATACCATTTGACGATATCTGTTAAGCCATTTTCCTTCCAATAAGCCTCAAATTCATTTCTTTGCACACTATTTTCCCCACCGATGATCCAAATTACAATATCATTCCGTTCACTTTTGATTCGATGAGCAATTTCCATTAAGAGCTTCCAGTTCTTTCGTCCATCCAATCTACCGATATAGGCAACTACCTTTTTCCCTTTCGGAATGTTGGGTTCCTTGTTTAAGTGGGTTTCTTCAGGATTAAGTGGTTTGAAAAATTCCGTATCAATTCCGTTATAGATCACCTCATAGGGTGCGTTTGAATCGATTAGGATTGATGCGAGACGCTTTTGGTGATAAGAGGGGACAATAATACCATCAGGCTCGACCATATCAAAATCCGGGAGTTGTCGATTTAGTTTAATAATTTCAGGAGTACGAGCCTCTATTAAAAGAGGCCCCTTGTATTTTGCCTTTCGAATCCATTTATAGCCTTTTTGTGTGTCACAAATTATAATCACGTCATAATTGTTCTTTTGGATGATATCTACGATTTCTTTTTTATCATCAGTTAGATAGACGGTGGCGACATCTTCCATGATATGCATGCCACCAAGGTCTTTCACATACATAAAGTCTGTTTCGATTCCAAATTTTTTGAAATAAATTGCACGATTTCTCCAGCCCGCGTTCACACCTCCAACAGTCAATAAGCGCCATATCACTAAAACCTTCAAAAATTACCCTCCTTTCAATAGGTTTTTACTGTCTATATCTCAACTCTATTTTTATTTTTTTTTCTGTTTAGAAGATGAAGTGAAAACCCTTGGTCTCTTCTTGCCTTCTGTCGTGGATAAGGAAGTTCCCTTTTTGCCCTTCTTCTTCTTTTTATCACCATAGATATATTCCCGTTCAAGCTCTTTCGCATTTGCCTTTACATGTTCAATGTCCATTCCTCGTGCAGTCAATGCTTTTATCCATTGCTCTTTATGAACCTTTCTAACGAGATCATCAATTTTTGAATTCCATTCTTTTTTGTCTGTTAAAAGTGCTTTTTCTTCTTTTGTTAGTTTCTTCGGCGTTATATCTTCCTGTGCAAAGTATTTTTCGTGTAATTCTGTTGCGTATTTTTCCATCTCGATATACTCCTGCCATTCATCATGGAGATCAGGAGCCATTTCCCTAACATGTTCTAAAAACAATTCTTGATATTGATTTCCTAGACTATTTAACAGTTTTCGAGGGTATGGATAGACACGATTTCTCCATACTGTTGTACCTACATCTAGAACCTTTAAATTTCCATCATCTTGAACGAAAATATGGCGTTTATGATGGTCAATTCTTTCTAGCCCAATTTCCTTGTATGTGGTTAATAGGTGTATTAGTTTTTCAGAAAGGTTTTTAGTTAATGGCTGGGATTGTAAATATTCACGCAAGTCGATGCCGTACACCATTTCCATGGCGATATAATTGGGTCCACTACAGAACACCTTTGGGAAAAGGCTTGTGTTTTGACCGAGATTTAACGCATAGAGTTCTCGTGCACATACATCTTCTTCTCCGTATATCTTTACACATACATCTTCATTTACTTGAAATACGGCTCCATGTACACCTTTTCCAATCATTTTAAGTGATGTATTATTGTTTTCTACTGTAACTTCCGAATCCTCATGTGCTTGAACAGTGATATTTTTTACGTATTTTTTTATTTCCTTACAGTCTACATTCACTTGTTTATTCAATTCAATTTCACCTCACAACGTTTCCGTTTGACTTTAATAGAAATAGTAATTACAATTTTTTTTGAAAAAGACTATCAATGTATAGTATTCCTGGGATTTTTTCTTGTGTTGGGCAGATGTTTAGAAAAACCAAATTTTGTGTATTTTTGTATAGAAAAAACTGCTATACTTTAAAAAGCAAGCAGTCCTTTCGTTCAAAAATTATGATTTTCTTGTAGTGGATCATCAGATACCGCAGCGGATAGTTCTTCTTCCGGTGCTTCTGCTGCAGCATTTTGCAAACTATCAGTAGTTGGTTCCTCTTCTGTTTGTGCATTAAAACTTAATTGAACATTGATGGAGAGATTTTGTAATTGACTTTCCATGTCTTCCTTTACGATTATACGGATTTCATTATATTTTTTGGACTTATCTTTGTCCTTCTTTCCCATTCTTCTCACCTCTTTACTGTTCCTAATTCCTAACTTATGGAAATCGTCTATAATTTGCATGGACAAAAGTGGATAAAAAAGGAAAATGAGTATTTTACCTACTAAACTATCTTAGTAGCTTAATAACACAGGTTTCAATTATTGATGCCAACCCGGCAATTGCAAAAATAAGAATAAGAGGTTCTGATAAAGGTAAATAAAGTTCATATAATATATAAAGAAATGCTGTTGACCAAACACCTGTGCACCAATAACAGCTTAACAGCTCACCAATCCATCTTTTTAGCCCGGTTCCTTTAAGCTGAATATATTCTTCAACCGTCCCATCTGGGAGTTCTTCTTGAATTACCTCATGAAAAGGTCTGCGAATAAACTCCGTGATTTTATCAGATACTAATAACCTTGTAAGACGAAAACTCGCTAACCCAAGTAGAATAAACTCAAAAACTGACAAAAAACCTCCTCCTTTCAGGCAAAAATAATAGCTTCAATACATGTAGGGTGGTTACGACTAGTCGTATGCCTATATAAATAAAATATGGCCATCATTCTGAATACATGATGGCCATTTTTGTATAAGTAGCTTACAAGATCTCTTTTGGTTTTCCTATACCTTGGTAGCGGATACCCAGTTTCTCAAGTTCTCCCTTGTTCAGCATGTTTCTTCCATCAAATACGAATGGCTGCTTTACTACCTCTTTTATCATATTCCAGTCTAATTGCTTATACTCATCCCAATCTGTACAAATTAATACAGCATCTACCTCCCTAACTGTGTCTATAACATTCGTGAATTGTTCGACCTCTTTCATTGAAGTTGTAACAACAGGATCATGAACTCTTACAATACATTGGGCATTCAAAAGATACTCAATGATTTGTAGGCTTGGGGACTCTCTTGTATCATCTGTACCTGATTTGAATGCTAAGCCTAGTACAGCAATTCTCTTGTTTTTTAATTCCCCCAATGCTCTTGCAACCTTATCGATAAAATAAAGTGGTTTTGATTGATTCACACAGACTGCCCGTTCCAAGATGGATAAATTGACACCATATTCCTTTGATGTTGTTAATAAAGCATCTACATCTTTCGGGAAGCATGAGCCCCCATAACCAATGCCAGCTTTCAAAAAATAAGGCCCAATCCGGTGATCTAAACCCATGCCCAAAGAAATTTCATCTATATCTATATTCATGTAATCACAAAGTGTCGAAAGCTCATTAATAAAGGATATTTTAAGGGCAAGAAAGGAATTTGATGCATATTTTATTAATTCAGCGGTTTTTGGGGATGTTATAACGATTGGGGCCATCACATTTGTATAAAGTTCACTCACCATTTTTGCTGCTTCCATATTTGAGCTTCCTATTATGATTCGATCGGGCTTTGTCGCATCAGATAATGCATTCCCTTCCCTTAAAAATTCTGGATTAGAAACTACATCAAATGGAATATAACCTCTATTGTTTTCCATAATGATTTTTGTTACCATTTCAGCTGTTCCAACAGGGACAGTACTTTTAATCACAATAATTTTATAATTATTGATGTGCCTTCCAATCAACTTTGCTACTTCAGTAACATATTGTAAATCTGCTTTGCCATCTTCTTTTTTCGGAGTTCCTACACATATAAAGATGATATCGCTATTCTGAATGGCATCCATTGCTTCGGTTGTAAACGATATATTCCCCCTATTTAAATGAGTAACTAATACCTCATCCAAGCCTTTTTCATAAAAATAAAGCTTTCCCTCATTCAATGAGTCAATTTTATTTTTATCAATATCTAAACCGATAACTTTGTGACCATTTTCACATAAAACTAACCCGGTTGTGGTCCCAACATAACCTGTTCCGATAACTAGTACATTCACCCTTATCCCCCTCGGTGGATTTTTATATAACACTTCAGTTCATTTATTATATTACTAACTTATTCACTATTAATTCCGAAGTGTGTTGTCCACCCAAAAATAGGCATAGTTAGCTACTACTTTAAAAAAAGGGGATACTAAGTGTCCTTATTCATATATTAAATGGTATTGACACAGAACGTAACACGAAGTGGGTGCTTCGGTTTTCTATGAACTTATTTTTTATCAACTCCTAAACTAAGTGAAACTTCTGTGGAGTAAGCCGTTATACTTAAAGAAAACCCGTGACCAAATATGGGTGACCGAGGTATTTCCCATTTCGAATCCACTCTATTTATAGAAGCCCAAGTAAAAATTACTCCGTTACGAAAGCCCCTTTTTTCTTGATCATCATAAGGAATAACTTCAGAACGCCCTTCCCGCAAAAGCCGTAAATAATCAGGAGAAAAGCCAATGTCAATTGTAATAGGCAGAATTCTAGTAGGAATTTTCCCATAACTAATATTAAATTTCATTTCATCCTTTTTAAGTGAAAATCGTTTTTTCATTCCATATGCTGAGCTTTCCTTTTGCATGTTTACAATTTCAACAACCGCTTCATTTTGTTCTATTACAATTGAATGGACTTCATATGCATCATGTTCATAATTCATATCTGCAAGAGCACCAGGATGATTAATCGGAACATCCATAAAATCATTCAGTTCCTCTAGCCAGTTCCAATCATCTGATGGATTCCCGATTATAAGTGCGCCATTATTCTTATTAAAATAGAACATATAGATAATACGGCCGCCAAAACGAGGTGTAATTACAGCTGCAAGATTTTTATTACGTACGATAATCTCCTCATGCCCATCATCGTCTATATCCTGTAAGTAGGCATGGATTTTATCATTTCCACTAGAAGCCTGCTCCCACTTCACAGCTTCCATTAACACATATGAAGCTCGAGCATGACTAGCAAGAGTACTTGCCCATGGTGCTGGTGAGCCTATTAAATTTTCACCATTTTTACGATTCCCAATATCCGTGTGTATACTACCTGGGGCGTCATGCCATGCAGTTTCATAAGCGCATGCTAGTAAATGTTTTCTAGCCATATCAAGCATTGGTGAATGATTACCACAAATGTCAACTAAGCTTTGTAATTTTGACCATGTTTCGTTTAAGATTTGCTGATATGGCAACCATTTTGGCGATGAAGCCCACCCCATGTAGTCATTGCCTGCCCCGAATTCCTTTTCTAATTCTCGATACGTTCCAGACGCAATTGGAATTGGTGGTTGAATAGTAATTGAATGTAGCCATTCATTTAGAAGTATAGGTTTTACAGTCTCTTTCTTGGAAAGCCAATTGAGAAAACGTCGATATTGTTCTATTGCATCCTTATTCCAAGGGGGAATCCCAGCTACTTTCTCCATGTCATCTCCATAGATTGCTATTACATCTTTTCCGTCCTCTATTGCTATAGAAAGATTTTCAATAAGGGCATTTAATCTTCGTTCATTTTGCTCTGAATCAAACAACAGATTATATCGCATTTCACAAGACATCGGAAGTCCAATTAAACCATTTCCGTCTTCTATTTCATATGCCTCAAATAATTCGCGGTGAAATGTATATTGTTTATCAAAGCTCTCTCTTCTAGCTGTCGGTAAAAATAAACGATCATCGACTAAAGTGTATTTAAACCCTCCGTTATCAAGTTTCTTATCTGTGAGACTTCGTGACAATTGTTCTGTATTCCATACTCGTTCCGGTATCCAAAATCCAGTTACGTCGGCTGAAAGCCATCTCTTAATAAGTCTGAGCTCCTCCTGTATTTGATGATGATTATGCTCCGAATCAAATAACGTCATTATATTTTGTGAATAAGTAGACCCGATAATTTCGACTAATCCCGACTCCCGTAATTCAGAAATCTCACGAAGAAATAGTGGATCGAACCATGCACAAGCCTCAATTAGTGTGCCACTTACATGGAGATGAAATGGAACTTCATATTCAGTATGCAAATCAAGTATTGCCCGTAAACCACTTGAAGCATCTGGGGGACCAATAATTTCAGCTAATCCCGCCCGATTATGATAGCCGTTTGTAATCAAATATTGATTAGCATGATGAACAATTGCAATTGGAACGACAGTACTACTCAAGAAATTTCACTCCCTTAAGAAGGTTTTCACATTCATGCAAAAATACATCACCAATTTCCGAATTCCCTGAATGAAGCACACATAATTCATAGTGCAAGCTTTCAAAAAGGGAACGGGCTCGATATAAAGATATGCGTTTAAAAAACTCTAAACGATATTGTTCAGAAGTATAAAGAAGATAGGTTTCAATGAAACTATGAATAAATGACTTAAAAAATTGAAAATCACCTTTCTTTAAAAAGCCCAATACTTGTAATTGACAAGTTAAATAGGCTACATCCCAAGCAGCATCCCCACTAAAATGGTGATCAAAATCAATTGCTGTTACTTGATTGTTATCGACAAATAAATTCTCCAAATGGAAATCACCGTGTAGCATTACATGTTTACCTGCCCATGGATTTTGTGATGTAGTTAGTAAACCGTCATACAGAGCTTTTAATCTTTCTCCTTTTTCCGGTAGCATCATTGTAAGCTCTTGATAGAAACGTGTAATATCTGCTTCCGCTCTCGTTCGCTTAGTTTCACGTAATTCCGCTACAGGCATGGAATGTAGTTTCCTTAACCAGGAAGCGATGAGTAATGCGAGTCGAATGTGATTATCATCAGAATTGAGACAATTTTTAAGTGATTCCCCTGATGCTTTTGTCATCAAGAGCATCATACAGGATTCATAATATGCAATTGGACGGATAATCGTATAAGATGAATCCGTGCCCATCCCGTTCTCCCATAAATATTGCAACACTCGAAAACTATCATTCCCTTTTTCTTGATCAGAAAATTTTTTCCCAATTAAAAACTCTTCTTCCTTTTTTCCTTCTTGATTAAGATAAGTTAGCCTATACTCTACAATCCATTTTCGTAATTTTGGAATAGAGGAATTAAGAATGATTGATAGGACCTTTCTGTTTTCCTTTTCATAACACTTTTCATATGAAGAGGCTATTTGTTCAATTGAAGGAAGCAAGGGCTTTATATTTTCTGACATTGTCTTACCCCTTTCCTAATATTATTTTTATTAAATCACTAAATTCTTCATAATAAATAGAAAAACGATTTACGACATATCTAGCAGTCTTGAATATAGTGACCTCGTTTCATTCGCAATATTTTCCCAAGATAGTTTACCTACTTCTCTAGCCCCTTCTTCTCCTAATGTTTGTCTAAGTTGTGGATTATTAAGCAATGTAAGAATTGCTTGAGCTAATTCATTTGGTTGTTTTGGTTCAACATATTTAACATTATTGACAACTTCGCCAGCACCGGTGTTTGTAGAAATGATTGTTGGCAAACCTGAAGCCATAGCTTCAAGTACGGTAATACCGAATGGTTCGGATACGGATGGCAACACAAAAATAATTGCTTTTTTGTAACAATCCATTAATTGATCGTCATACACACTTCCTGTAAATTCAATCTGCTTGGAAATTTTCCACCTCTTTGCCCTTCGTTTTAAGCTTTTTAACAAATCCCCATCACCTGCAATCATAAAGCGAACATCATCCCGTTCTGCAAGAACAATTTGTGCCGCTGCCAAAAAATCATCAGGGCCTTTTTGCCCGGTAACCCTTCCCAAAAATAAAATATATCCGTCAGTCCTTTGATAGTCACGGTTACTTATCTCCTGAAAAGGGCTAGTTTCAATTCCGTTATAGATAACCGATATTTTATTAGGGTCTGCATTATAGACGGATACAAGGCTCTGTTTCATCAGATTTGATACAGTGATTGTATGATTTACATTTTTACAGGCTTCTTGTTCTATTGCTAATATTCCCGGGTTAACCGGCATTCCCGCTGCCCGATCATATTCAGTAGAATGAATTGTCCATATGAGGGGAATTTTGTAACGCTCAGCAAGTCTAGCTGCAGCAAAAACTCCCATCCAATCATGTGCATGAATTACATCTATACCTTCTGGCTCGAAGTCTTCCTCAAGCTGAGACCTAAATTTTTTTATTGTGTCCAAATTTGTACTACTATTATAGGCATTAGTAGAAACCGGATCATTAATTTGCACATGGCGCATAGTCATACCAATAGGGATATCAAAGCCTTCTGTTTTATATGCAGGTAGATAAAAATCAATCTCCACTCCAATATGAGTCAATGCGTGCACAATGTTATAGCAATGAATACCCAGTCCGCCAGAAAACTGTGGCGGATACTCCCAACTAATCATAGCAATCTTCACTTTAATTCCTACCTTTCTTATATTCTCTTAACATCACTATCTACTTTTAAAAAAAACTGTAATTACTATTATGGTATGAATTGTAAAGAAAATGAAAACGACCTTTACCTACATTTACAAAAAATGGCTAAATAACTAGTATTAAAGCGAATCATACTAATATAATTAGACTTTTTCCGTTAAATGGACAAATACCGCTGCACATCTTGTGGACTTTTCATAGAATATCGTGAGTCCCCGTTTCAATCTATAAACAGAGGATGAAATGATAAAAAAATAAGGCGGTGCTATGATAAATGAATTTAGAGAAGGATATTTTACAAAAAGTAGAGCAAATACAAGTAAGAAAGCCCGAATATCAACCTATGATTGATAATCCGACCTCCTTCACATTATTGGGGGTAGGTAAGCAGGGAGCAGTGTTCCGAATTGATGAGAAACGCTGTGTAAAATTATATTTTGACAAGGAAAGCCCTAGTAAAGAGCTGTATTGTCTTCAATTGGGGGAAAAAGCTGGTATATGTCCGGAGGTCCATTTTTGGGATGACAATTATATTGTAATGGAATATATGGATTCCCCTTCGCTCCTGGATTATTTGCAGGAAAATTCACTGACTGAACAACTGACTAAACGCATTATTCAATTATTGGACACTTTTGAGGAAATTGGTTTTAACCGTTATGACCATGCAGGGCGCCATATTTATGTAACGCCTAATGGTAAACTAAAAGTAATCGATGTAGTTCACGTCATAAAAGATCAGCCTGTCTGGTTAGCAGAAAAGCTAATCAGTGACATGGGAAAGGATGCAATGCTCTTTCTTGAATTTGTTAAAAAAATGAGTCCTAAATGGTATAATCGTTGGATTCAAGATCCAGGCTTTGGGCTGCTTGAGGAAAAGATTCAGCGAAAAGTGAAACATCAAAATAAACAATTCCAAGATTGATATGATTCTCTCCTAGTTGGACGTAAAGACTTTCTGGTCTGAACAGAACTAGGAGAGGTTTTTTATGTCACTATTTTAAGGATTATCCATCCAGTCCTGGAAAAACCGGAAATTATTTAAGCGTTCTCGGGACGCAACAAGATAATCAATTAATGCCTGCTTTTCCTTTTCAGACACCTCCCAGTCATCTGGGATAGAATGGATAATGCGCTGAATACTACTAAGGGGGACTTCGTTAATCCTTTTTACATATGTGAAGATTCCTTCCTTTTTTTGCAACAATGACATGTAGATTTTATGTGCCTTTCTCCAGCTACTACTCATAATCGGAAGTTCTTGAAATGTATCAACTGTCCAATTAGCTTGATTAAAGCAGTGACCGTGATCAATCATATAAAATTGATAATCACTTTGATTTAGCCGTTTCAGTAGCAGGTTCTTTCGATTACGATCGACATTGCCCACCCAATAATCAAATGCGATAACACCAGCTAATTGTTCACAGTTTCTAATTTTAATTTCCTCATCAAGTTCCATATTTTTAGGGAGATATATAGTATCCTCTAAATATAAACTGGCAAACTGAATTCCCGAACTAAATTTAGAAGATAAGCTTGGATAACTATCAATGAATTCTTGTGATATATATACCTTACGAAAAGGAGTCACTGGGAGTTTTAGTAATTCTGCTAGCTTTCCAGCGACATATTCATTGACTAATGTCCTAGTTCCCGGAGGATTTTTTTTAAATTTTACTACATAATCATTTCCATCATCAAAGCGAATCAAGTGTGGGGATGAATGCCCTTTAGGCATCTTATAAAGGGAATGAATTGGTTTAATATCATGGGTCATTCGGATTCACTCTAATCCCTGATCATACTTGGTAAACTCAGGTTGGAGGCGCCATTCCTCATAAAGAGACTGATCTAATTTAAATACTAATTCTAAAAAAATTGGTGCGTTTTCTTCGAGACCTTTCATGATTTTTTTGGGGAATGATGACTTGCAGATAAGATTCTTTTTTAACTTTATTACCTTTAACGTACCATCAGGTAGTACAAGAATGTCTTCTAGTGCATGATTGGTCATAAATCCTGCTTCGTTAATTACCCTCAGTAGTTGAATCAACTTTTCCGTTAACTCCCGAGTTATTCCATGGAGCTCAACAAATTTTCGAGCGTTCATATCCCCAATATTTTCTATAACAACAAAATTCTCTCCCCATCCATACACCTTGGGACTAATCCCTTTATCTGATCCAAGTCTTAAATTCGTGTATTCCTTCTCAGCATAGCCTTCTTTGGCAAATATTTTAATACAACGATTTGTGTCAAGCTGAAAGACAGCATATTTTGTCTGTCTATAAAGTATGGATAAATCGGTAGGATTAACAACCTCTACCAATTCTTCTTCTATATCATTTCGAATCACACGAATCTTTTGAAATTCTTTTATTAGACTCTCTTCCCTCAGCTTTTTCTTCTCATTTTTATTTTGATCTAACATCAAATTCACTCCTTTTTTCAACTTAATACATAATAAGCGAAATAAAAAAAAGAGAAACGGCTCTTGTCCGTTCACACTATTTTTCAATCGAATATTTTAAGAAGAGAATGGGTCAAATTTGCTGAGAAGCTTGAAGATTATATTCAAATGGACTTAAATTGAGAGGCCAATTACACGCACAAAAATGTAACATCATACCGACCGACTAAAGACCAATTGCCTCCAGAGCTGATTGGGCTTATTAAGAAAAATAATCAATTGGATATAGAATTATATGAATATGCTATGGACTTATTTGAGAACATGCTTAAGTAATTAGATGATACATCTTTACAAGAATTACAGCATTGTATTAAAAGACAAGATGATACTAAACATCAATAAAATAGCCTTTTTTTATTGAAATAGTCTTATTCCCCTTACCTCTATCTCTCATTTGAATAGTATATGGTAATTCTTTTAAAAAAGGAGGGATACAAGTATGGATGGAAATTTACCACATTTTCTTATTATTGGTGCTATGAAATGCGGAACCTCTTCACTTTATAGGAATTTAGTAAATCATCCCAAGATCATATCTGCATCGAAAAAAGAAGTCCATTTTTTTGATAAAAAATTTGACCGAGGATTAGATTGGTATTTAAATCACTTTCCTTTACTAATGGACAATACGAATAAGAATATGCAAGAATTCATTACTGGTGAAGCAAGTCCAAAATATTTAGTTCATCCTGATGCACCGAAAAGAGCTTACGAAACATTACCCCATGCAAAGCTAATTGTATTATTGAGAAACCCGATAGATCGCGCATATTCCCATTATCACCATATGGCAAGAAATGGGAGCGAGTTGTTATCTTTTCAAGAAGCAATCATGAAAGAAGCGGAGAAACTAAATCAACAGATGGATAAGGTTTTGGAAAATTACAAAACAATTCCTACCTCCTATTTGACCAGAGGCATATACGCCAACCAACTGGAGAGATGGATGCAGTACTTTCCAAGAGAACAGTTTTTGATATTAAAAAGTGAGGATTTTTTTAAAGACACTCTATCATCATTTAAGCAAGTGACCGATTTTCTAGACTTACCTGAATTCAATTTTAGCGAACACAAGCAATGGAATGTCGGGCAATACAATAGGATGGAAGAACAACAAAGAGAATGGCTAAAGTTATTTTTCAAACCGCATAATGAGCGTTTATATCAACTACTTGGTAGAAATTTAGAATGGGATGATTAGTATTAATAGCATTTGAGAATGAGAGGTAACCGAAGATGAGAATTTTTTTTATTAACGAACCAGTAAGAAATGGTAACACATTGTTATTTCTGCATATACCTAAAACAGGTGGACAAACATTTGGGAAAATCATTGAAAATCAATATCAAATCAGTGAGGTACAAAAGCTACGAAGACATCAAACAATGGGCGAACTGCTAAGCAGGGTATCGAAGGAACAAACCACAAAAATTGGCTGTAATGTCGAACATCTTGAGAAATATTTGCAGCAGACCACAGATGGAGATGTGAATATAAGCTGTGCATATGGTCATATGCATTTTGGATTACACCGATATTTGTCAAAGCCTTATACCTATGCAACTATGCTACGGGATCCCATCGACCGGGTCGTCTCACATTACTACTATTTTTTAGGTAAAGGACATTTTAAAAAAGAAACAAGTTTTGAAGAGTTTATAACCACCCCGAAATTTTTTAATTTCCAAACACTTTACTTATCTGGGGGAACTACTCCAGATTTAGATATAGCAAAAGCCAATTTAAATGCCTATTTTCCAGTTGTAGGGATTACAGAGTTATTTGAAGAATCTATATTCCTGATGAAGAAGGAATTCGGTTGGAACGATATTGTTTATAAGAAGAAAAATGTAACGGCTGTAAGGCCACCAAAGGAGCAAATTTCCAAAGAAATCATGGATTTGATTGTTGAGCATAATAAGATGGACATCGAATTGTATCAATATGTGAGAAAATTGCTAGAGAAAAAAATTCAGAATTTGGATTCCGAATCTAGTCAAGAGCTCCAAATGTATAAAACAATCCAGCAGCAAAACAGCAAATAACGTTATTGATAATTATGGAAAGCAAAGGTAAGGAGCGAAATTTTTATATCTAAAAAAGGTTGCTCTAGGAAATTCACATCCTTTGTTGCAACCTTTTTTTACAAGACTACTCTAGTTATTTTCCTTTTTGTTTGCAGATTTTTATGCTTCTTTTTTCTCCTTTTTGGCAGCCTTTTCTGCTTTCTTCG